>CAYUOS010000001.1:0-72098 GCA_964446435.1 uncultured Rikenellaceae bacterium
GATTAGCTGAATCAATTCAGACTCTTCCTTGTCAGGGGGGGCGAAGAGCTTAGCCTGCCTCGGCTTTTCTGCCTCGGGTTTTGTCCAGTTGAGAAACTCGCAAATATCTGTGGCATTTTCAACCAGGGCTGCAATATTTCTTTTTATCAGTCTGTTACAGCCCCCTGACCAGTTGTCGGAGGGTCTGCCCGGTACAGCCATAACGTCGCGGTTGTATGAGAGGGCCATCTCTGCCGTAACCAGTGCACCACCCTTGACACCTGACTCGACAACAAGGATTGCAGGCGACAGTCCCGCTATAATTCGGTTTCTCTTGAGGAAGTTGTTTTTTTCTGCCGGCGCATCAGATATAAAGTCTGTAAGCAAGCCACCCTGTGCAGCCATCTTCCGGGCGGTTGACCTGTGTGCAGGCGGGTAGATGGTTTTGAGCCCATGAGCAAGAACTGCGATGGTTTTAATCCCGTTGTCGAGAGCCGCCTTGTGAGCCGCGATATCAATTCCGTAAGCCAGTCCGCTTACGATTACCAGGTCGGGGAAGAGCCCGGCGAGGCGGCCAATGATGTCTTCGCATAACTCCTTTCCCCTGTCGGTTGCCTTCCTGGTTCCCACCACACTGATCATTTTTACCGAATCGAGGCAGGCATCTCCGATATAATATAGTATTACAGGAGAATCAGGACAATCCTTCAGACGCTGCGGATATTCCTCATCAAGATAGAATAGTGTCGTAATCTTCCTTGAAGTGACGAAATCGGCTTCCCTCTCGGCCTGGACGAGGTATTTCCTGTCTGCAACTGAACGTGCCATCATATCGCCGATACCCGGTATCTTGATAAGGTTGCCATAGGGTTCCCTGAATACTGCCTCGACCGAACCGGTGGCAGCAACCAGTTTTCGTGCATTGATGTCGCCCACACCGGGAATCAGACCAAGGGCAATCTTGAATACCAGGTCATTGTTTTGCATTTCGGGAAATGTCAGAGACACCATAAAGGTAAAAAAAAAGAGGCTGACCCGGTGCGGCAGCCTCTTTTTTTTATCTTATGGGTTGATTAAACAACTCCCATGTCAAGCATTGCATTTGCAACCTTAAGGAATCCGGCAACATTGGCTCCCTTTACGTAGTCGACAAAACCATCTTCACGTTTTCCGTATTTGACGCACTGTGAATGTATATTGCACATAATTTCGTGCAGTCTCTTGTCAACCTCCTCGCGGCTCCAGTTGAGCTTCATTGAGTTCTGAGTCATTTCAAGACCTGATGTTGATACTCCTCCTGCGTTGGCAGCCTTGCCGGGGCCATAGAGGATGCCGGCCTTGAGGAATACCTCAACTGCCTCGGGTGTTGATGGCATGTTTGCTCCTTCCGAAACACAGATGCAACCGTTCTTTATGAGGGTCTCGGCATCTTCCTTTCCGAGTTCGTTCTGGGTTGCACATGGCAGGGCGATGTCAACCTTAATTTCCCATGGGCGCTTGCCTTCATGGAACTCAACACCCTCAAACTCATATGAGTATGGTTTTACGATGTCCTGGTTCGAGGCGCGAAGTTCAAGCATGTATTCAATCTTCTTTCCTGAGATTCCTTCTGCATCGTAGATGTAACCATCCGGGCCTGAAAGGGTAACAACCTTGGCTCCCAGTTCGGTAGCCTTAAGTGCAGCTCCCCATGCTACGTTGCCAAAACCTGATATGGCAACTCTCTTGCCCTTGAATGATTCACCGCGTGTAGCGAGCATCTCCTTTGCGAAGTATACACAACCGAAGCCTGTTGCTTCTGGCCTGATGAGTGATCCGCCCCAGTTGATACCTTTTCCGGTTAATACACCTGTGTGGTCGCCTGCCAGCTTCTTGTACATTCCGTACATGTAGCCAATTTCACGGCCTCCAACACCTATATCACCGGCGGGAACATCTGTCTCAGCACCGATGTGTTTCCACAGCTCGAGCATGAATGACTGGCAGTACCTCATAATCTCGTTGTTTGAACGTCCTTTGGGGTTGAAATCACTGCCGCCCTTACCGCCACCCATCGGAAGGGTGGTGAGAGAGTTCTTGAAGATCTGCTCGAAACCGAGGAACTTGAGAATTGAGAGGTTGACGCTCGGGTGGAAACGGATTCCTCCCTTGTACGGACCGATGGCGTTGTTGTACTGAACCCTGTAGCCGATATTGACATGTACATTGCCCTCATCATCTACCCACGGAACCTTGAACATGAAAACACGGTCAGGTTCAACAAGTCGCTCAATTATGTTAGCCGATTCGAACTGCGGATTCTCATTGTAAATCTCTTCAATTGACTCGACCACTTCCCTTACTGCCTGCAGATACTCAACCTCTCCGGGATGCTTCTTCTCGAGGTTGCTCATTAATTTGTCAACGTTCATGATATTGTATATTATAAGTTAGTATTGTATAAAAAAGTGAGTTCTTGTAAGCAATCTGATTACAGAAAAAAAAGATATCAGAAATTTTTGTCCTGAAATGTTTTACGGGTTCCGACCAAATAGTTTTTAAAGCCCAAAGTTCCAATCACCTTTCAGATTTAAAAATGACTTTCCTCATATAAGCCGAGGTTAAAAGTCATCTGCTCCGGTTGTATCTCTCAAGGCAGGTGATAATCTTTTCCCTGTCACGTCTTTTCAGTGCGCTAAGCGAAACGGGCGGGTAATTCGCAACTACGCCACGTCTCTCCATAGACAATATAATGTATGGTATAAGTCCCAGTCCGGCCCTTCTGGTTGAGAAGCCTGCGAAGCTCTCTTTGGGTATCTCTATCGATTGCCTGGGTCCCTTGAATATTCCTGTCGAGTAGTAACGCAATATGATCGAGTTACCATCATCTGAGAAATAGATATAATTGTAACGAAGGATCGAGGGGTAGAATGCTATTGCAATATAGATGGCTGCCAGTATTACCACCCAGGCAGTGTCACTTAAGCCAAGAACCGGGAAGTCGATTATGCGGGCAACGTAGGTGACGGCAATGAAAGCCAGGAACGGAAAGGTGGCCAGGAACAGGGCCAGCCTGACGGATACAATTTTCCTGCTGTTATCCAGGGTCATGACATTGGTTTTTTACAAACGTACTCTATTTTTTTCAACTACTGTACTTTTCTTTTGTTACCGAAAAATCTTTTCAAAAGGGCTGAGCACTCTGTTTCAAGTACATTCCCGCTGATTACGGTTGCGGGGTGAAGAATCTTGCCGGAATGAAGTGAAAATCCTCTTTTGGGATCGCTGCAGCCGTATACCAATCGTCCTATCCTGCTCCAGAAGAGAGCCCCGGCACACATCGTGCAGGGTTCGAGTGTGACATACATTGTGCAGTCTGAAAGGTACTTGCCGCCAATCCAGTCAGTGGCAGCTGTTATTGCCTGCATTTCGGCATGAGCCGTAGGGTCTTTAAGAACCTCAGTCAGGTTGTGGGCCCTGGCAATAATCTGACCGTTTGCAACTATGACAGCACCAACCGGAACCTCGTCACGGCCCTCAGCCAAACGCGCCTCCTCAATTGCTATCCTCATGAATATTATGTCATCTTCCGGCCGGGAGTTGTCCCATGTTATACTTTTCATGCTGCAAAGTTAAGAATTTCGGTTTGGCTGTTGTACAATATAGTCGGGGGTGTTGCAGGGGATTTATTTGTCAGATATATTTATCGCCGGTAAAAAGAGGAAACAAATCTAAACATCTAAATATAAACAAAAATAGATAAATGAATGTCAGATATTCTGGTTCTATATAATATATTGTATAGATTATTAAAAATTGTTAAATTTTTTAACTGAATCTTAAATGGCAGGTTTAATCGATTCTTTTTTTCATATACTTGCACCTTAAGACCCTTTCAAACCAAATAACCTATTGATAACTAAAAACAACCGACTTATGAATGAACCTTACCGTATTCGTGTAATGCGCGGATGCAGGATTTTTAGGATTCTGCTGGCGTGTTTTACAGCGTTATTCGTTCAGATGCAGGTTCTATCGGTTTACGCTTCTGATTATCCTGCCGAACAGCAGAGGACGATCAGGGGTACAGTAACCGATGAGACCGGGGCACCATTCCCGTTCGTGAACGTGTATGTAAAAGAGAATACTGCGATAGGCAGTATTACGAACGACAAGGGGGAGTATCGTATTACGGCACCCCCGAACTCAACGTTGAGCTTTGCCTTTGTTGGCTACAAGACATTAGAGTTCACCATCGGAGCGTCTGACGTTATAGATGTTAAGATGGAGCCTGAGATGAAGGCTCTTGACGAAGTAATCGTAGTGGGCTTCGGCGAGCAGAGGAGAGCTTCTGTCTCCGCTGCCGTTACCACCATCAGGGCAGATGATATTGTGCAGAGCCCTGTGGCAAATATTACCAATGCACTTGCCGGTCGTCTTCCGGGTCTCACCACAATTCAGACAGGTGGTCAGCCCGGCCTTGATGCTGCAGCACTCTATGTGCGTGGCCAGGGTACATGGAATAATGCTGATCCGCTCTATGTAATTGATGGGGTTGAGCGTTCGGCAGCGATCTTCCAGACGATGGACGCGAGCGAGATAGAGTCATTCACGGTTCTGAAGGATGCAGCTGCAACTGCAGTTTACGGTACCAAAGGCGCCAACGGTGTTGTGCTTATCAACACCAAGCGCGGACAGGAGGGTCTTACTTCGGTATCAGTGAGCAGTTCGGTAACACTTCAGCAGTTTACCCGCTATCCGAAATTCCTTGATTCATATGAGAGCCTTCTTCTCTGGAATGAGGCCCTTATGAATGACGGGCTTGATCCGGTCTATTCTGAGTATGACCTTGAGATGTACCGTACAGGTGCCGACCCGTATCGTTATCCCAATACCGACTGGTACAAGATAATGATGAAGAAGGTTGCCCCGCAGTACAACGCTTCGGTTCAGCTTCGTGGAGGTTCACGTAACGTGAGTTATTTCTTCAGTGGTTCATATATGCGCCAGGAGGGTCAGCTGAAGACCGAACCCGGTAGGGTTTACAATCCGAGGTTTGCTTTCGACCGTTACAGGTTCACCTCAAACGTTGACGCGAGGTTAACGAATGCATTTACCCTTACGTTCGAGATGGCAGGTAGCCTTACCGACAGGAGTGATCCCCGGGAGCAGATGGGGATTTTCACTAATATGAACAGGCTTGGTCCGTGGGTAATGCCGCCAAGGAATCCCGACGGTTCATTTACAGGTAACTCGGAGTTCACGCAGATGAACCCTCTTTATCTTATACAGACAAGAGGAAATGATACAAGGCTGAATAGTGATGTTCAGTCAGCGATAAGGCTCGATTTCAAACTCGACAAGTATGTTAAGGGCCTGAGTTTTAATGCCAGGGTGGCATTTGACTCAGAGTTTCATAACGGAAAGTACTGGTCAGAGACACAGTCAACATTCCAGCTTATCTCCCGTCCCGGCAGGGCTGAACGATATACCAGGTTCCTTGAGCCGGTGTTCTTTGCTCCAAGCAACTCAGTTGTACAAGACAATGAGGTACAAAACAGCCGTAAGGTAGACGGACTGGCGAATCTTATTTACAACAGGAGGTTTGACAAGCATAGTGTCAGACTTCAGGCAGTTGCGAATATCTCTGAAACGAAGATAGGCACACGCATACCATATAACTCTGTCAGCTTCATAGCCAGGGGTAACTACAGTTACATGAATAAGTATAATGTTGAAGCCAACGCCGCCTACAGGGGTTCTGAGAACTTTGCACCGGGGCGGAGATTTGGTCTTTTCCCGTCATTGTCACTCAGCTGGAACCTTCACGAGGAGAACTTCCTGAAGTCTGTGACCCTGATCAATGTAGCAAAATTGCGTACTTCATACGGCCGTACAGGTAATGATTATGCCAATACAAGATTCATTTACAAGGAAGGGAAATGGACAACAGCTACCGGAGGCTATGCATATTTCGGAATCGGGACCGGTTCATCAGTAGGTTATACTTTCGAGCCGGCAATTGCAAATCCACTTGCCACCTGGGAGACTGCAGAGCAGATCAACTTTGGTGTAGATGTAGGCCTTTTCAGGAACCGTCTCTCTGTGTCTTTTGACAGATTCTTTGAAAGGAGAACCGGAGTACTTCAAACACCACTTTCTGTTCCCGGCATCCTGGGTATTGGCGTTCCCGATATGAACATCGGAGAGACTTCACGTAACGGATGGGAGCTTGAGACTTCATACAGACATGATATTTCGAGAGATTTTTCGGTAAGTATAAGACCAAACATAGCCTACACCATCAATAAGGTAGTGTTCAGGGATGAGCCTGAAGATGCCTTCTGGTGGCAGAAACAGGAAGGACACCCGATAAATCAGTTTACCGGATACGTAGTACTCGGTTACTTCAAGGATCAGGAGGATATTGACAATTCACCTGTACAACAGGTTGGGTCCGTACCAATTCCCGGCGACTTCAAGTACCTTGACTTTAACGGTGACGGAGTTGTAAATGAATTCGACAGGGTTCCGATCGGTTATACCACCATGCCGCGATATACCTTTGGAACCACATTCGGGTTTGATTTCAAGAATCTTTCACTCAATGTGCACTTCCAGGGTTCGGCTCAGTCGAGTATTTATGTGTCACAGATGCTTATGTGGGAGTTCTACAACAGGAGCAAGGTACAGGAGCATCACCTTGGAAGGTGGACACCGACAACCCATGAAACGGCAACCTACCCGGCACTCCATATCGGAGCTATCAGCCAGAATCACATTCAGAATACCTTCTTTGTAAAGGACAACACCTACCTGAGGCTGAAGACAGCTGAACTCGCATACAGGCTTACTCCTGTTCAGGCAAGAAAGCTTGGTGTTAAGGGTTTGAGGGTGTATGTGAGCGGAGTTAACCTTTTTACCTGGGACAGGTTCAAGGTTCTTGACCCGGAAGTTCGTTCGGGGGCTACCACTCAGTGGTATCCGCAGTCGAGGAACTATAGTTTGGGATTTAACCTTAACTTCTAAGAAAAGCGATGAATATGAAACGAAATATCAGATTTACAATAATACTTGTGGTGTTCACAGGTCTTCTGATGACTTCCTGTGACAAGTTCCTCGATCAGGCGCCTGCCGGAGAGGAGACCAGCGAGTACATATTCGAGGATTATCTCAGGTCACTGCGATATATGGATATGTTATACTACTACATGCCTCCATTGTGGGAAGGCGGTGGCGGCTTCGGGTCGAACTACGGTTTTATCGAGACCGGTACCGACATGGCACGTTACAATGCCACCTACGGAAGGGCCAATCAGTCAATAAATCAGGGTAACTGGAGACATTCACAGGCATCACCCGAGATTGAACGCTGGACCACCTACTATCAGCAGATAAGGCGTGCCAATATGTTCCTGAAGAATATAGACAATTTCTCAAACGAACCAAAAATAGATGGTGTCAGCCGTAAGGTATCGATGAGAGGAGAAGTCCACTGGCATATTGCATGGAACTATTTTGAACTTCTCAGGCGCTATGGCGGTGTACCCATTATAAAGGAGGTACTGTCTCTTGATTCCAATTTCAAGATTCCCAGGGCAACCTATGATGAGACACTCGAGTACGTTCTTGAGAATCTTGAGATTGCTTATGACCTCGTGCCTGACAAGTGGGCTGACGAGGAGTATGGTCGTATTACCAAGGCGATGGTAATGGCTTTGAAATCAAGGGCATTGCTCTATGCAGCCAGTCCGCTGAACAACCCTGGCAATGATCAGGCAAAGTGGCGTGCCGCAGCAGACGCTTCCAGGGATCTTCTTGACTATCTTGATGACAAGGGTTATCACCCGCTATTTCATGATTATCAGAATATTTTCATGAGGCTGCCGGCCGACCAGATTGAAGAGATAATTATGCCCAGGCACAGGGGTGTCGGTACGATTACATTCAACAGTAATGTGATTCTCTACGGTCAGGGTCTGCCAGGTGAGGGATTCCAGGCCTATGGAAACACTTCTCCGTCACAGAACTTTGTTGACAAGTTTGAGAGAATCACCTATGACGGCCTTGGTAATCCTGTTGGTACCGAATGGTTTGACTGGAACAATCCCGATCATGTCGCCAATATTTACAAGGACCGTGACCCCCGTTTCTATTATACAGTACTTTACAACGATGTATGGTGGGTTAAGAGGCCGATCGAGGTTTGGCGCGACGGCGATAACTGGGGTAAGGATTACAATCCCAAGGTGCATTTCTACACCCGTACCGGATACTATATGCGCAAATTCTGGCCGCGTGAGTGCCAGGATTACCTGCAGCCAGGATCATCTAGGCTCATACCCTTCTATTTCAGGACCGCCGAGATTCTGCTGAACTATGCAGAGGCTATGAACGAACTCTACGGACCTGATGCAGACGGATTGGGCAGGGCTACCGGATCATTTACTGCACGTGAAGCGGTGAACATGATCAGGGCAAGACTAAAGTGTCCGCCAAACAGTGAGATATCAGGCGCCCAGGATCCCTATTACTACGTACTGGTCGAGAGGCAGCTGAATCCTGATTTTCCGGTGCTTCCCGATGGGCTGCCACCAATACCATCAGGTCTTTCCAAGGATGTGTTCCGTGAGTGGCTGCTGAATGAGCGCACAGTAGAACTATCGTTCGAACAGCACTACTGGTTCGATGCCTTCAGACTGAAAAGGGGAGAACAGAGGATCGGAGGGACCATTTACGGAGTTGATGTTGTAAAGTCAGGCGATGACTTTATCTACTCCCGTCAGGAGGTCGAGAAGCGTTTCTTCGACCCCTCAAGAATGTATCTCTATCCTATTCCGCAGAATGAGGTATTCATTATGGGAATACAACAGAATCCGGGGTGGTAATTCATGAATAACTAAAAAACAGATAATGATGTCTTTAGATAAACATTATATATCATACGGCAGGACAGGCAGACTGATATTTTCACTGTTTGCAGCCGTGCTAGCATGGGCGATGATATTGCCCGGGGCGAATGCCCAGGCCAGGCAACAGGTCCCCATTCTGGTGGAAGGTGTTGTCAGGAACATACAGGGAGAACCTGTTATGGGCGCAACGATACTGATCTCAGAATCGACAAGTTTCACAATAACAGATGAATACGGCAACTTCAGCATAGAGGTGCCGGGTACCGGTTCGGTTATTAATATTGAGGCTGATGGCTTTGACATACTGTCAGTGACAATCTCAGACGGCAGGTTTCTGGAGTTGGTGCTTCAATTCTCGGATGAGGGACAGGGCATCCGTGACAGAGTGTTTATTCCATGGGGAGTTACAGACAAAAGAAGCCTGACTTCAGCGATTTCAACGATTTCTCATGCTGAGCTGAGGAAGAGCCCGGTGATGGCACTGAGTACGGCAGTTTCGGGACGAGTGCCTGGTTTTACTGTTGTTCAGGGTTCAGGCGGCCCGGGTCTTGATTCATATGAATGGCGTGTAAGGGGTATCAGAACCCTAGAAAACGGCGGTATGAACAATATGGAAAAAGGCGGCTGGGGTGAACCTATCATAGTGGTCGATGGATTTGAACGTACTTTTGTCGATTTTGATGCGAGTGAGGTAGAGTCATTCAGTGTGCTGAAGGATGCAGCAGCCGTGGCTCTATATGGAATGAGAGGAGCAAACGGAGTTGTTCTTGTTACAACAAAGAGAGGTCAGGCCAATAAGAGGACGATCGATCTTGAACTGAGTCAGGGTTTGGTAACCCCCATGAGATTGCCCAAGATGCTTGGATCGTATGATTATGCCAGGCTACACAATGAGGCAAGGGTAAATGACGGACTGGATCCTTTCTGGACTGCTGCCGATCTGCAGAAGTACCAGGACGGCTCAAGCCCGCTGACTCATCCCGACAACGACTTCTATGGTGAATTTATCAGGGATTATACATTCCAGAGGAAGGCGGCCCTGTCTATGTCGGGTGGCAATAAGGTTGTGAAATACTTTGTCTCTCTTGCATACAACAGCCAGGGTGGGCTTTATGACCGCACCGATGAAGGGTCACTTTTTGAGACCAAAACCGGCTATTCAAGATACAATACACGTATTAATCTCGATATTGCTGTTACCAGGAGGCTTACAACATCGCTAAATCTTTCAGGAAGAATCGAGGATCGCAGGTATCCGTTTGAATCCGAATCAGCGATTTTCAACCTGCTATCGAACACACCTCCCAACGCATATCCTCTCTCGTTTACCGGAATTGATCCCTCACTCAACAAGGAGATCTTCATGCTGGGTGGAAACTCTATCTATACCACCAATCCTCTTGGTGCATTGTCTTACAGGGGCTTCCGTGAGGATACGAGGAGATATTACCAGTTAGGAATAAACATGAAATATGAACTTGATTTCATCACGGACGGACTTAATCTTAACTTCCAGTTCGATGCTGACGGGTACAACTATTTCAGGTTGTCGCAAAGTATGACCTACCCTGTTTGGGACAGAAGAGTGAATCCTGACGAGAGCATAACCTACGTTCGGTTTAATACACCATCATCACTATCCAGAACCTATGGGAGTGAGGTTATAAACTATAATGGATGGAACCTTTACCTCACATATGATAAAGATTTTGGTGACAGCAAGTTCAATGCACTCGGTATGTGGAGGAGGTTCACTACTATCTACCAACAAGCCAACCAGCCAAACCAGAAACTGGAGGATTTCGCTGTAAGAGCCAGCTACGCATTAAGGAATAAATACTTTGTTGAATCAATTCTTACTCTGACAGGTAGCGAGAATTTCTTCATGACAAATAAGTCCCGGCTTCTTTTGCCGGTCATTTCAGGAGCATGGATAGTCTCAGAGGAGGATTTCCTCAGCGGAGTTGACTTCTTTCAGTATATAAAGCTGCGCGGTTCATGGGGTCTTACTGCAAATGACAACTACACCTTTACAGATCCCAACAACATTAAGTACAGGTACGCTTATCGTGACAGATGGTGGAGCCAGAACAGCCAGCATGCATTCGGAACGGCTCTTACATATTTCAATCCTATAGTCAGGGAGGGAGTTGTTCCCAACAGGAACATCACACCCGAGAAGGGCATGATGACCAACATCGGAATCGAATCAAGGCAATTCAACGGCCATCTCTATTTCTCGACCGATGTGTGGTTTGAGAAGAGATATGATATCTTCACCCGTGGTGAAGGTAGTGTGCCGCTTGCCTTTGGTGCTCTGCCCAGCAACCTGCCTATTGAGAATGAGGGAATTGTTCACAGCAAGGGATTTGAGACTACACTTGGATGGAGCGGATCACCCTCAAGCACTTTCAGCTACTGGGTTAACGGAATGGTTGATTACTGGACCAACAAGATTGACTATATGGCTGAACCTTTCAAGGAGGATGCCTATCGCGTTGAAACAGGTGGAATGGTACGTCAGAACTTCGGGCTGATTGCTCTCGGCCTCTTCAAAAACCAGCAGGAGATTGACAACAGCCCTGTTCAGATGTTCGGGCCCTATCAGCCGGGTGACATAAAGTACAAGGATATGAACAATGATGGTGTGATTGATGCTAATGATTTTACTTCGATCGGTCGCACCACTTTCCCGCAACTGTCGTATGCGATGGACATGGGTATCAGGGTTGGTAACTTCGATGCTTCAGTTCTGTTGCAGGGTAGTTCGATGAAGAGCTTCTATCTTACAAACAATGCAGTCAGGGCCTTTACCAGCAACGGTTCAATCTCTGAATACTCTCTTGGCAGGTATACAGACGAAGCCAGCTGGGCAACTGCTGACTATCCAAGGCTCACAACCCTAGCCAACAACAACAATTGGCGCATTTCGACCTTCTGGTTGAAGGATGCAGCATTCCTTCGTGTTAAGAACGTTGAACTGGGTTACAACCTGCCTATGGCTTCAGCAAGAAGACTGGGAATGTATGGCATGAGGGTTTACCTGAACGCTTACAACCTGTTTACATTTGATAATTTCAAGGTGTTTGATCCCGAGGATCCGAACGCAGGAATATCGAAGTATCCAATGACACGCATTGTTAACATTGGTTTCAACCTCAAATTCTAGAGTATGAAAAGGTATTTAAATGCAACAAAAAGAATAAGATACTCCGCAATAGTCCTTGTGACTGCGCTGGTGACCTTCGCCTCATGCGAAAGGCCATACCTGCAGCCATGGCCGCCTGACGGAGCTAGAACACCCGAGGATGTTTGGAACTACTACTTCTTCACCAGGGGTTTTCTCGATGCACTCTATGCCGACCAGGGCATAACACAGTACTACAACACCATTCAGGGCGAGGGAATGTTTGCCTCAGCCTCTGATGAGGCGGTTCACTCCGATCCGCAGGGCGCAGTCCGTAACTTCGTGAACGGTATCTGGAACCCGACAAGTGTCCCCACGGAATACTTTGGTGGTCCATGGTCATCATATGCACAATATGCAAGTGTTTGGGACAACTCATATCGAGGAATAAGAAGGACGAATATCTTCCTGGAGAACGTTGACAGGTCAGTCTTCATCGATGACGTTTCAAACCCGGCAAGGGCCTTTGACAGGACCTACGGAAAGGGTCAGGCCTATTTCTGGAGGGCATTGCTGCAGTTTGAACTTATGAGAAGATATGGCCCCTTCCCGATTATCACGAAGAGCCAGTCACTTGAGGATGACATCTTCCTGCCAAGAAACACACTGGAGGAGTGCTTTGAGCAGATTATTGCCGACTGTGACAGTGCAATTGCAAAGCTGCCGACACTCTGGGCAGACAACAACTGGCACCGGGCCAACCGTACTGCGGCACAGTTCCTTAAGGCCAGGGTTGCATTATACTACGCCAGTCCGCTCTACCAGGGCAACTATGAAACTTTCGGCAGTGCTGCCAATACAGTCGGTGATGTCGACAGATGGAAGTTTGCTGCCGATGCCGCCAAAGCTGCAATAGACGAGAACAACTTCTACCGACTGATGACGATTTCGAAGTATAACCGTCCTTATTCAGGGGCCGGTTCATATATCAGCCAGGTTGGCCTTGTACTTACACTCTCGAATTTTGAGAATATTTTCGGTTCAACAACAACGACCACTAACGCGCATGTAAATGAGCGCAGGAACATGCCCACAGGTCTTGAAGGTTGTTCAGGACTGACCAACCCGACTCAGGAACTCGTTGATGCTTTTGAGGTTGTTCAGCTTGATGCAAACGGACGGCCACTTGCAAGCGCCGTGTCTCAGAAGTTTGACTGGAACAATCCGGTACATGCAGCCAATCCGTATGCCAACAGGGATCCGAGATTCTATGCTTCGATACTCTTTAACGGCTATTTCTGGGGTAATTCGACTGCATTAGGCTATACTGTTGACACCTATGACGGCGGAGTTCACCGGAACATAATTCACCCGACCTCCACGAAAACAGGTTACTATTACAGAAAGTGGCTGCAGGAAGGTTTCTATGAGTTTGCATCGGGCCGCTATACAAACGTTACCAGGGGTCGCATTGAGTTCAGGTTTGCCGAACTGCTGCTCAACTATGCAGAGGCAATGAACGAAGCTTACGGTCCTGATGTAGCTCATCCCGACGGAGCACTGAGGGTTGGAGGATCAACCGCAAGGGAAGCAATCAACCTCATCAGGGCAAGGGTATTCATGCCGCTGATTCCGCTGGGTCTGACACAGGATCAGATGCGTGATGCAATAAAGCACGAGAGAAGAATAGAGCTCTGCTTTGAGAATCACAGGGTATTTGACCTGCGTCGCTGGAAGATGGGAGAGATCCTTGGTCAGCCGGCTCACGGTATAAGGATTACCGCAACAGGTTTTGACGCCAATAACCGTCCGACCGGATTCAACTATGCTGTGGAAAAGGTAGAAGACAGGGTGTGGGCAGACAGAATGTACTGGTGGCCAATACCTTACTCAGAGATCGTCAAGTACGAGGGTAAGCTGAAGCAGAACCCTGGTTGGGGTAATTAAAGATTAACTTTTCACAAAATGAAGTTAAAATCTATGAAGAGAATAGCAATTATACTAGTAACAATTACTGCGGTCTTGTATTCCTGCAGTAAGACGGAGGTATGGCTCGACTATGACGATCCGTCGGTATATATCCCGAGGCAGGGCGTGAGCTTCAATACTGCCTGGAACGTGGATACCAAACAATACACACTTGATCTGGGAGTATATCTCGGAGGTGTCCGTCCTGAGAACCAGAAGAGCGACATTGAGGTCACATTTGCCGTTGACCAGTCGCTTATCACGACCTATAACAATGACATTACCCAGCAGTATTCGGGTCAGGTCATTGCATTGCCGGCCGACTGCTACCAGATCACGGGTACAAAGGTTACCATACCTGCGGGTGAGGTTATGACATACATTCCGATCAAGATCTTCACCGACAAGGTTGAGGCCCTCGGAATGGGTCCTGATGATATCTATGTTGTACCTGTTAAGCTTGTGTCGACTACGAAGTACCGTCTGTCGAACAATGCATGGCAGAATGAGGCGCTCTATGGTGTTAAGATCGATAACCCGAGGTTTTACTTTTGGCTTAACCGCAATGCAGAGGCTAACCCATCGACAATTGCAAGAAAGGTAATCTTCGGCGAAACACCCAGGGTTGAGAACTTTATGGTTACCAGCTACGGGCTTACCGCTGACGAATCCTATACCCTTACATTCGCGGTTGATCCTTCAAAGGTTCCTGCAGGCCAGCAGATACTTCCGGCCAATGCATACGAACTGCCATCAACTACCGTAACTATACCGGCAGGCTCGCTCACAGCCAACTTCCCGGTGAAGATTATCAACTCCAATGTGGCGTTCCGACAGGTATATTTCCTGCCTGTCAGCATTACAGCTGCCAGTAAGTACGGAGGCGATCCTGTGAAAGGGACACTACTGCTTAGGGTTGACATCAAGAACGATTATGAGTGGACCTATGTCAGCAAAATGACGGTGCAGTCAGAAACAACCGGACGAAGCGCAAGCTACCAGGTAAATAAGCAGCCGACATCGCATGACGAGACGACTCTCAGAATACAGATGGCGGCTAACAACACCATTGCAGGTGGTACAACAGGTACGTCTTCAACCTATAACAACAAGTTCTATCGCCTGAAGGTTATTCCCAATCCTTCCGACAAACGGAACTGGGGTGTTGAGATAATCAGAATCACCGACGAAGGTACCACCTTCAATTCACCTGTTACCCTTGAGCTTGACCCTGAGAAGACCAGCTATTTTGACTGGGATTACGAGACATTCTACCTGAATTACAGGTGGAAGCATACTGACGGCAAATGGATCTGGGTCACAGAGGTACTTGAGGCACAGTTCTGATCATAACCAGATATGAAGCAAAGAGAGAGTGTGGAGATGATATGACTTCACACTCTCTTTCATATCGCCTCTAACACATTTGTATGAACAGCTTGTCTGATTAACGGCATGATGTTTGAGGCGAGCATAGAGTTAAATTTAACAACCCTGCAGCATGAGACAATTAATTACATTACTGGCAGTTCTTCTGTGGTTGTCGCCTGTTCTTCAAGGACAGCAAAGGGTAACCATAGTTGCCAAGGGTGAAACATTCATCGAAAGCGTACTGCCGAAGGAGATGATGTACTCATTCGAGGAGTTCCGCGATGCAAAACTGATACGCATTGACGGACTTGAAAACGAGACCAAGATCAATATCAACCTTTTCACGGGTGATATTTTGTTTCTTTCTCCTGGCAATCAGATACTTGTGATGGCCTATCCGAAGGAGGTAAGCAGAATCATGATGGGTAGTTCTCTGTGGGTTCCGGTTGAGGAAACCTTCGGAGAGGTTATTTTCTCAAAGGACGATATCTCGCTTGTGAGAGTTAAAAAGACCCGTATTACCGACACCCGAAGGGAGACGGCATTCGGTGGTATGTCAAGCACCGTGTCGACGAAGTCGGTTACCGCATTTGCTGCCGACAACAGAGGGCATGTTGCAATACCGGTTGGGGAGTATGATTTTGAAACGGCGACAACCTACAGGCTGAGCGACGGATCGCGAATGGTTATTGCCGACGCCAAGGGCTTTCGCCGGATATTCTCAAAAAACAGAAAAGAGCTTAACAATTTTATTAAGACCAACAGGATAGACTTTAAGGATGAGAGCGATCTCCTGAACCTTGTGAAAAAGAGCATATCTTTCTAGCCTGTTGCCGGGTTGGAATAACAGGATACTAATCTGCTACATGCGATGCGCCGGTAATGCTCTTTTGCTGTACCGGCGTCTCATTTTTACACTCTTTCTGACGGGTGCGCGAAAAATTCCTATTTTTGCTGAAAATTATCAGTTAACTTGATGTACAGGACACATACTTGCGGAGAATTGCGTCTTGCCGACAAAGGCAGAGAGGTGACGCTATGCGGCTGGCTACAGCGATCGAGGGATTTCGGAGGAATGACTTTCACCGACCTGCGCGACAGGTACGGCATAACACAACTGGTCTTCAATATGGATGAGGATGCCGGATTGTGCAGGAAGGCCCGAGAGCTTGGCAGGGAGTATGTGATACAGGTTACCGGATTGGTAGCCGAGAGAAGCAATAAGAACAATCGCATTCCTACCGGCGAGATAGAGATTATTGTGAAGAGTGTAACGGTATTGAATAAAAGCGAGATTCCACCCTTCACCATCGAGGATGAGACAGATGGTGGCGATGAGTTGCGGATGAGGTATCGCTATCTTGACCTCAGGCGAAAGCCTGTGCGTGACAACCTGATGCTGAGGCACAGAATGGCAAGGGAAGTGAGGAGTTACATGGACGGCCAGGGCTTCATTGAGGTGGAGACACCGGTACTTTATAAATCCACTCCCGAGGGGGCACGCGATTATGTGGTTCCATCAAGGGTGCATCCGGGTGAGTTCTACGCCCTGCCACAGTCACCTCAAACACTGAAGCAACTTCTGATGGTGGCGGGTTTTGACAGGTATTACCAGATTGTAAAGTGTTTCAGGGATGAGGACCTTCGGGCAGACCGCCAGCCCGAGTTCACACAGATTGACTGCGAAATGTCATTCGTTGATCAGGATGATGTACTGAACACATTTGAGGGCCTGGCAAGGCATCTCTTCAGGCAGTTGAAGAGTATTGAATTCAATGATCCTTTCATTCGACTTCCATATTCTGAGGCTATTTCGTTCTATGGATCTGACAAGCCGGATCTGAGATTCGGGCTGAAGATCAAAGAGATAACAGATATTGCCAGGGGGCGGGAGTTCCAGGTATTCGATTCGGCTGAATACATTGGGGCAATTGCCTGCAGCGGGGCATCGCACTTTACAAGGAAGCAGACAGATGAGCTTACCGATTTCGTGAAGAGACCGCAGATAGGGGCGAAGGGACTTGTCTGGATAAAGCTGGATGCTGACGGATCGTTCAAGTCGTCAATTGACAAGTTCTTCGGTCAGGCTGACCTGTCTGGCATTGCTGCTGCAACAGGAGCAGAGCCCGGTGACCTTATTCTCATTCTTGCCGGTGAGCGGCAATCAACGCTGAAGGCTCTTGGTGAACTTAGACTTGAGATGGGATCGAGGCTCGGACTACGGACGGGAGATGTATTCGTTCCACTGTGGGTTGTTGATTTTCCGCTTCTTGAGTGGGACGCCGAGCAGGGAAGGTACTTTGCCATGCACCATCCTTTTACCTCACCGAAGGCCGAGGATGTTGAACTGCTGGAAACATCACCCGGTGATGTCAGGGCTATGGCCCACGACCTTGTGATTAACGGGGTTGAGATAGGCGGAGGGTCAATAAGGATACATGACAGTGATCTTCAAAGAAAAATGTTCAGGGTGCTGGGGTTTACTGATGAGGAGGCGCAGAAGCAATTCGGGTTCCTGCTGAATGCATTTCGATACGGGGCACCCCCGCACGGAGGAATTGCATTCGGCTTTGACCGGTGGACAGCTCTTATGGGCGGATCGGATTCAATAAGGGATTTTATTGCGTTTCCGAAGAATAACTCTGCCAGGGATATAATGATAGACTCGCCTTCACCTGTTTCAGGGAAACAACTGGATGAGCTGTCGCTGAAGGTCGAATCAGGGAAACAGGGAACAGGAAAGTAAGCACGGTATTTACCTGGTGCGGCGCCTGATTAGTATTACACCGTTGGCACCCCTGGAGCCATATATTGAAGCATCGGCTCCCTTCAGAACCTGTATTGACTGCACCTCCTGTGGAGAGATGTCGGAGATCCTGTCGACAACTACCCCGTCGAGAACAAAAAGAGGCTCGGTACTTGACATTATACTTCCTATACCCCTGATTGTTATTGAGGTACCATTAACCTGCACACCGGGGAGTTCACCCTTGATCATATCGTAGATGTTGGTGTATGAGCTGAACTTCGGATTGTAGCCGTCAATCTTGCCGGTTGATGAGGAGGTTAGATGCCTTCTTGGGATGAAACCGTAGCCTATGTCAACCATCTCGTCTCCGGGCCCGGCCTCAATAAGCCTGATTATCTTTGCCTTGTTCAGTACAAGCCTGAACTCTGCAGCATCACCAATGCTATCTTCTGCAATTCCCTCATCGGCTTTAACAGCGGTAATCTTTTCAGCTTCCTGCCTGATTCTGACCTTGAAATCGCCAGACCTGTTGGTACGTGAAGAGGTCTCAGCCTCGTCAATGAAAATGACAGCACCCGAAACAGGCTTGCCCTCCTCGGTCAGAACCGTTCCGGTGATAATCCTCCTCTGCTGCTTCTGTCCGCTGGCAATTATCAGCGGCAAGGTGAGAGCGACCAGTAATACCAATAGCTTTTTGTACATATTGAACCTTTGTTAGTCATTTACATACTAATATGACACCCGGTAGCCAAAAAACCCTGTAAGATAATCATATGTTTTTAACAGGGTGTCCGATAAGTGTCGCCGAGGTGCTCCTTTCTATCCTGACATTTACCAGATCTCCTGGCCTGTGATCTTCTGCCGGAAAAACAACGACCTTGTTTTGTGATGTTCTGCCATAGAGATGATCTTCAGATTTTTTCGACCGGCCTTCAACAAGGACCTCAAATACCATACCAACATCCTGCTTCTTCACCGAGGCTGAGATCCTGTTCTGCAATGCAATTACCTCATTAAGCCTTCTCTTCTTTATCTCATCAGGCACATCATCTTTCAGCTTCCTTGCGGCCCCGGTACCGGGCCTTTCGCTATAGGCAAACATATAAGCAAAGTCGAAACCAGCCCATTCCATAAGGCTTAATGTTTCACGGTGGTCTTCTTCCGTCTCGGAGCAGAAGCCTGAGATTATGTCAGTTGAGATTGCACAGCCGGGGAGTATCTCCCTGATTGCCCTTATCCTTCCCATGTACCACTCCCTGTCATATTTCCGGTTCATCAGCTTCAGAATACGCGAGCTGCCGCTCTGCAGAGGCAGGTGAATATGCCGGCATATATTGGGATGTTCTGCCATTGTCTCAAGTACCTTGTCAGACATATCCTTCGGGTGATTCGTTGAGAATCTCACCCGTAGTTTCGGATTTATCCCGGCGGTGAGAGAAAGAAGGGTACTGAAGTCAACCCTCTCTTCACCATTGCTCCACAGATATGAATCGACATTCTGACCCAGCAGGGTTACCTCGCGATACCCCTGACTGAAAAGGTCGGCGGTTTCCCTTATTATGGAATGAGGGTCGCGGCTTCTCTCTGCACCCCTGACATAAGGCACCACACAATAGGAACACATATTGTTGCACCCCCTCATGATAGAGACAAAGGCACTGACACCGTTCTCATCAAGCCTTACCGGAGCTATGTCTGCATATGTCTCCTCACGTGACAGGAGTACATTCACGGCCTTGTGACCCCCGATGGCCCCGGTTACCAGCGACGGTAACTCACGATATGCATCGGGGCCAACCACTATATCGACCATCTTGTCGGTCTCAAGCAGTTTCTCCTTAAGCCTCTCTGCCATGCAACCGATTACTCCAACCATGGTACCGGGCCTCTTTCGTTTCTCCTTCCTGAAGATATCGAGCCTGCCCCATATCCTCTGCTCGGCATTCTCCCTTATTGAACAGGTGTTGACCAGAATCAGGTCAGCCTGGCTTATGTCACGGCAATGCTCCATGCCATGCTCAGTCAGCAATGAGACAACAATCTCGCTGTCAGCGACATTCATCTGGCACCCATAGGTTTCAATGTAAAACTTCTTCATTCGTGATACTGATGGGAGTGATTATGAAGGGATCAAAGGTAGTAAAAAAAGAGGCTCGGTTGCTCCCATTCGGTCGCGAGCTCGCCTTCGGCTCGGTTCCGTTTGCCGTTAGCCGTTAACCGTTTACACTTTTACGTCAGAAGCCCCTTTTCCGACAGTTTATCGTAGAATGTATTCTTGTAGCTGTCGCTTACAGGTATGAGTTTGTCTCCAATCTTGATGCGGTTACGGCTTACGTTTTCAATCTTATCAAGGGCAACAAGGTACGATTTGTGTACCCTGATAAAATTGCCTGCCGGCAAGACAGCCTCAAGCTTCCTGAAGTTCTGGAGTGTCATCACCTTCATGGTCTTTGCGATAATCCTGAGGTAGTCGCCCTGACCCTCGACATAGAGAATATCGTCGACAGCTATCTTCTGAAGCCTGTTTTCGGTCTTCACAAATATATACCTGCCTGATGCATGCAAATCTGGTGGTATGCCGGCCTCTTTTTGCTTCCCCTCCCTTGCAACAATCTGATTATATACCCTGTCGACCGACTTTACAAATCTCTCAAAGCTAACGGGTTTGAGCAGGTAGTCGGCGGCATCGAGTTCGAAGCCCTCGATGGCATAAGAGTCGTATGCCGTAATGAAGATAACCTCAGGCCTCTCCTTCAGGGCATGAATTAGCTGAATGCCTGTCAGCGACTCCATCTCAATATCAAGGAACATAAGGTCAACCTTGTTTTTCCTGAGGAAGTCGATACATTCGATGGCGTTGTCAAATGTCCTTAACAGTTTCAGAAAAGGGACCCTTTTGATATAGTCACGAATAATCTCGAGCGCCAGTGGCTCATCATCGATGGCAATGCAGTTTAGTTCCATGGCTCAACTGTTTCTGTTATAATCACTGTACAATTCTATTGAAACCGTGTATTTCCCCCTGTTACGTGTGACCCTGAGATCATGCGAGCCGGGATAGAGGAGTTCCAGCCTTCGCCTGGTGTTCTGTATGCCTATGCCTGAACCCTCCTTGTCCTTTTTCAGCTGGTCGTCGATAGTGTAGTTTGTAACCAGGAACCGAAGCCTCTTGCCATCGGCCCTGATGTCAATCGTAATTCCGGGGTTGCTTACCCTCTTCTTCCCGTGCTTGAAGGCATTCTCTACTATTGAGATCAGCAGCATCGGAGGGACCTGATGTGCAGAGAGGTCTCCCTCTGTTGTCAATGAAACAAAATCGGGGTCCTTAAGTCTCAGTTTCTCCAGCTCAAGGTAATATCCGAGATGCTCAATCTCCTTCCCGAGGGGCACCCTTTCAGACTTAGAGCCATAAAGCATGTATCTCATTATATCAGAGAGTTTCATAAGTGCCGCAGGTGCCTCATCAGACTTCATGTAAACAAGTGAGTAAATATTATTGAGGGTATTGAAGAAAAAGTGAGGATTAAGCTGCGTTTTCAGAAAGTCCAGCTCCATGCGGTGTTCCTGGATAAGCAGGTCGGCAGCATGCTTTCTTTCGTTGTACCACCTGATTGAAAGCTTGATGAAAACGGCAAAGAGGGTATATATGATAATATTGATAAGATCGGTGATATAATGGGTTATGCTGTAGATGTTGTATTTGTCAAGGCCGAGTCCGAACCGGTAATCAGTAATTACGGTCTTGCCTATTTTGATAAACCACAGGAATATAACAGCCGCAAGAAATATTACAATGTTCCTGAATAATGAATTGGAGGAACCAAAAGTGATAGGAACGATAAGGAGGTATATGAAATAGAAGACAATGGCGTAGTAGACATGGGTCACCAGCTGGTAGATCATCATTCCCTGGGTTATCTGTGACTTATAGGTAAGAAGCAGTACCGAGGGGATCATCACGCTCAGGGCCCAGAAAGCCATATGTACAAGTATGACGGAGCTTCGTTTCATTAATGACCTGTTCAGTCGCAAAGGAACACTAAATAAAGCCAAATGCATAGCTGCCACAAATTTTTTTCTGTGAAACGCCGATTCTGACCGGTAAGTTTGATCACCCTGTCTCTTGGGCGATTTTGGCTGTCCTATTGAGTCATTCACAGAATAGTTTTTATTACCCGGAATAACTTTAAGACTTTAGCCACGGATTACGACAACACCAAAAAACTTATTTCATGAAAACCCGTATTACATTTACACTAATGATGCTTATAGCAGCATCATCGCTATTGATATCACAAACAACTTTCAGGGGGGTAGTAAAGGGAAGGGTTCTTAACTCTTCGACAGGCGAGCCTTTCGGCAATGTTACTGTTGCCCTGTGGTCTCTTCCCGATTCAACACTGAGGGGAGGTACTGCCACAGACAGTTCGGGTGAGTTCATACTGCAGGCCGCCAGTGAAGGCAGTTATTATATTGTGCTGAGTTTTGTGGGATATCAGTCGCAGGTATTTCCATTCATTCTGGCTGCTGATGTTCCCGAGACCGATCTGGGCGATTTTACCATGCGCGAAGTGACAGGTGATGCAGGCGATGTTACTGTTACGGCAGTTCGTCCACAGGTGATCTACCAGCAGGACAAGAAGGTCGTCAGGGTTGACGAGTTTCGCAAAGCCGGGGCAACAACACTTGCGCAGATTCTTGAGAATGTCCCATCGGTTACGACTGATTTAGAGGGGAATGTCCTTCTTCGAGGAAGCTCAAAATACACCCTGCTCATTGATGGCAATCCGGCTCCCCAGACAGGAGGTAACCTGTTGCGTCAGATACCGGCTGAAATGGTTGAGTCGATTGAGGTTATGACAAACCCGTCAGCAAGGTATGACCCTGACGGAACTGCTGGGATAATCAACCTGATACTGAAGAAGCAGCAGCAGGCAGGATTCAACGGAATGGTAACGCTGATGGCGGGTCTTGGCGGTAAGTATACCGGAGATGCCCGTTTCAATTACAGAAAGGGAAAAGTAAATCTCTTCGCAGGAGTTACCGGCATGCGCTATGGCACTGAAGTATCTGTTGATCTTTCGCGTGAGGCAACCCTGCCGGGCGGAAGTTTCATGATGGATTCGTGGCTCGATCAGGATATAGTTATGAAAACAGGCAGTTTCAACGGCGGAGCCGATATTAACTTCGACGAAAGGAACTCACTCACAGTATCAGGAACATTCGGTCCGATAAACCAGGGAGTGATGATATCGACCAGGGTATTGCGCAGTTACGGGTCAGCATCGACAACTTCATACGCCCTTAATAATAATGACCTTGCACTTACCGGCTACATGTTTAATCCTTCGGTTAATTACACACATAAATTCAAGAGGAAGGGTGAGCAGATAAGGTTTAATCTTTTTGGTGGCGGGGCAATGGTTGAGATAGCTCAGTCACTTTCAGAATATGAGACCGACAACCGATGGGTGCCCGTCGCCGGCCTTCCCTTGCTGAGGGAGTCAGTACTGGCACTTGACCTTATGGATATCAGGCTTAAGGCTGACTATGAACGTCCCGTAGGCGAGAGGTCAAAACTGGAAGCAGGCCTGCAGTACAATATAATGAATGACACAGATAATAACAATTTCAGGAACTACGATCATGGGTCTGATACCTGGGTTCCTGATAACCAGTATTCAAATGAATTTTCTTTCAACCGCGATATCTGGTCAGCATATTCGACATGGTCGTCGGCCCTGGGTAAATTCAACTATCAGATTGGGCTCAGGGGTGAGTACGAATATCGGATTATTGATCAGATCACTCTGAATGAGAAGTATAACTACGATAAGTTCAGTCTTTTTCCTACGGCACATATAACCAGACCGCTCAAGAACAATCAGCAGCTGCAGCTGAGTTATTCACGTCGCATCAACCGTCCTAACTGGAATGTGCTGAATCCCTTCCCTCAGTTTATCGATGAACAGACGATTGCAAGGGGCAACCCACAGGTAAGGCCTGAGTATACCGGCAGTTGGGAACTGAACTATCAGAAGCAGGTTAAGATCGGCTTCATGTCGGCAGAATCGTTCTACAGGCAGTCGAATGATCTGATCACCAGCGTTGTCGTGGTGGACGATGAGGGTACGGTATTCCTGACCTCAGGCAATGCCAACAGGTCTCACTCGGCGGGTCTTGAGTTTATGGCAAATCTTCAGCCTGTCAAATGGCTGCGCCTGATGGCATCTGGCTCTACTTACTATTATCTGCTCGATGAGGAGGTGCCTACACCCGATATTGATAAAAGCACCTTTACCTGGAACCTGACCAGTAACTTCATCTTTCTCTTTACCTCTTCGACGAGGTTCTCACTTCAGGGAGTATACACCGGGCCCTCAATCAATCCGCAGGGAAGTACGAGTGGAGCCTTTATGCTAAACGCAGGTCTGAGCCAGAGCCTTATGAAGCAGAAACTCTCGCTGAGTCTCGGTTTTCGCGACATTCTTGGGTCATACAGGATAAAGAGCATTTCGGAGGGAGCCGGCTTCAAGGTGAAGACGGTTGCTATTCCCGAGCAAAGGGTATTGACGCTTACGGCAACATATAATTTCAACAACTATCAGAGGCGCACTGATCAGCAGGAGTCATTGGACATGAACTTCATCCGCTAGTCTTAAGTTTTCCATCAAGGTTTGGCTGCGCCAACAGATGGGGGTGTCTTCCCAGGACACCCCCTCTTTTTGTTCAGGACTCTTAAAATTCGTACTTTTACCACTTGTAAATAATGGATAAGATGAGGAAAACAGTACTGCTTTCATTTCTTATGCTGGTTGCCATCATTTCATGCAACAGGGAGACGGACGATTTTATCTGGGAGTACACAGGTGGTACAGGAACCGCCTATTTCCTCTCATTGACCCATGATTCAGGCTACATCAGCGCCGGATCATCAGGCGGGAACCCATTTATTCTGAAGACCGGCAGATCGGGCAAGAGCCTCTTCAGCTACACCTCAGCAGAGACGGGCAGCTTCAAGGTGGTATATAGCGATACCGCTTTCCATATCGCGGCAGGAGGATCGGAAGGTGACCTGCTCATCACGATGCTTGACAACCAGGGTAGCCTTTTATGGGAAAAGAGGGTGCCGTCAACTATCTCGGTTACCGAGGTGTTTCTGTTTCCGGGAGAGGATGAAGGAGAGATGATAGCTCTCTGCGGTACCGGGCCCGATGAACCGTCTGGTGCAATTTCAGGCCTGATGAAGGTTGGTTTTGATACTACTGGGAATATAGGAACTGTAACCACACGAAATGAAGCAGCATTTTTCAGGGTTTCGGGTGCCGTTGTTCTTGCTGACGGCGGTTTCATGCTGGCAACAACTGAATCGGCAGGCACTGCGAAACCTGTTGCTGCGATGCGAAGGGTAAGCAGCACCCTTTCGAATTCAGGCAACAGGACTGAATTGTCAAATAACCCGGCCTACAGTGCAGCCTCGCTGGATATCTGCAGGGCTGCGTCGGGTGAGTTTATAGTAAGCGGACGAACAGAGCTGGCATCAGGTGATAATCTCTTCATGAACTCATTTGTTAGCATGGTAAGGTCATCGGCTGCATGGAAAAAGTATCCCGAGAACTCAAACGAGGGTGTTGCACTCTGGTATGACGGACACGGACTGGTATACATACTCAACAGAAACTGTTTCATTGTAACGGTGCTAAGCACTGATGACGGATCAGATTACAGAAGGTTAAAGGTTTTCAATGCCTGTGACTCATACGATACAGAGGCTGTTGCCGAATCATTTGCGATTAACCATGATGGGAACCTGATAATGGCAGGCACAAAAGGAGGCAGATACTATCTTGCGCTGAAACCCGTTAGTTTGGAATGAAAAAAGAGTACTTTTACACCATGAAAAGATTCATCCCGATAGTTTTGATTTTGATATTCTGCTTTAACAGCCTGCATGCACAGAGGGTTGTAAAAACAGCAGATCTTTTCAATACCGGCACCTTCGATCCATACAGGGGAGACCTGTTTATCTTCCAGGATGCTTCAATCGACACCCTTATCAGCAGGCATATAGAAGCAAACAGGCTTGCCGGGGGAATCGACGGCTTCAGGATACAGGTTTTCAGGAAGGCGGGTGCTGATGCCCGTGAAGAGGCCGCGAGAGTGATGGCTAAGGTAATAAATGACTATCCTGAGATGAGGGCATATCAGGAATTTGAGCGCCCCAATTTCTATATTGTCCGCCTCGGTGATTTCCGTACCAGGATTGATGCAGCGCGGGCCCTGTCACGGGTAAGGAGATCGTTCAGTGACTCCTATCTTGTGAGGCAAAAGATTAATACTCCTGAAATAACCAACCAGTAAAATGAGCGATCCGGTCAGGCATGAATGCGGGATAGCACTTCTGAGACTGCTTAAGCCCGTTGAGTTCTATATTGAAAAGTATGGAACCTGGAAATACGGACTCGGGAAGATGTACCTGATAATGGAGAAGCAGCGCAACAGGGGTCAGGATGGAGCAGGACTTGCAGGACTGAAGCTGAATGCCCCGGCAGGGAGAAGGTACATTTTCAGGGAGAGGTCTAACCATTCAGATTCAATAAAGGAGGTCTTTTCACGGGTTTACGACGATATCGAACTTGTCAGGGAGAGAGTGCCGGAGGAATCTGAGAATCCGGTATTCCTCAGGGAGGAGATGCCATTTGCATGCGACATCTACCTTGGTCACCTGAGATACGGAACATTCGGCAACTACAATATTGATTATGTTCATCCGGTAACCAGGGAGAACAACTGGAGGTCGAGGAGCCTGATACTTGCAGGAAATTTCAACCTTACCAATGTCGACGAGATATTCGATCACCTGGTGGAGATCGGACAGAATCCTGTCGACTTCTCTGACACCGTTACAGTGCTTGAGAACCTCGGGCATTTTCTCGATGAGGAGAATGAAAGATTGTACAGGGAGTTCAAGACTCAGGGGTTTTCAAAGAAGGAGATTACCCCTATGATAGAGAGGGACCTGAACATAGCCACGGTTCTTGAGAGCGCGGCCAGGAGGTGGGACGGGGGTTATGCCATGGCCGGAATAACAGGATTCGGAACAGGCTTCGTGCTGAGAGACCCGGCGGGAATAAGGCCCGTATTCTGGTATCACGACGATGAGATAGCCATTGCTGCTTCAGAGAGGCCGGTGATTCAGACTGTCTTCAGGAAGAAGACAGTCGACATAAAGGAGCTAACCCCGGGTCATGCGTTGATTATAAGTGCTTCAGGCTCGGTTAAGGAGGAGAAGGTACTTGACCCTGTTCCGGCAAGCAAATGCTCATTTGAAAGAATATACTTCTCGAGGGGCACCGACAAGAATATCTACAGGGAGCGAAAGATGCTGGGAGAACTTCTTACCCCCGATGTTCTGAAAGCAGTCGGTTACGACATAGAGAACACAGTATTCTCGTATATACCGAATACGGCTGAGAGTGCATTCTTCGGACTGGTAAAGGGACTGGAAGATTACCTCAACGGATTCAAGGTCGATGCCATCATGAAACAGGGCAACGTTCCGGGCAGGGAGCGTATGGAAGAGATAATGTCGGTCAGGCCCAGGATTGAAAAGATAGCAGTAAAGGATGTCAAGCTCAGGACATTCATAACTGAGGATGCTGCCCGTGAGGATCTTGTCGGCCATGTATATGATGTTACATATGGAGTTGTAAGGAGAGGTGTGGATAATCTTGTTGTGCTTGATGACTCAATTGTAAGGGGAACCACTCTCAAGAACAGCATTATAAGGATACTTGACGGTATTGGGCCGAAAAAGCTTGTAATTGTATCATCCTCACCGCAGATACGGTATCCCGACTGTTATGGCATTGATATGGCGAGACTTGGTGACTTCATCGCCTTCAGGGCCGCCATTTCGATTATACGGGAACAGGGCAGGGAGAGTCTGATTGATGAGGTTTACAGTCAGGCAAAGGCTGAGCTTGGGAAGCCTGTTGGAGAGATGGAGAACGTTGTCAGGGAGATTTACAGGGGAATCACGGCTTCCGATATTTCCGTCAAGATAGCCTCAATGCTTAAGACACCCGGTATTAAGGCTGAGCTGGAGATAGTCTATCAGTCAATTGAAAACCTGCATATTGCCTGTCCGGGCCATAAAGGTGACTGGTATTTTTCCGGTAATTATCCCACGCCAGGTGGAAACAGGGTGGTTAACCGGTCGTTCGTCAATTTTGTTGAGGGAATAGACAGAAGAGCTTACTAGTCGACCGGGTCAAATTCGAATCCCTCACGGTAGGAGGCGAGGTGACGGTTAATCTTCTCAACGTAAATGTCTTTTATGGTGATCATTATCCCGGTTTCCTCAACGTTTCCGAAATGGTAATTGATAAAGGTGCCGAATGTCCTCATTGTTGGCGAAAGGTTCATGTAGGCATTGAAAAGAGGGGGGATGTTTTCTCCAAGTTTTCTCACCTCACATGAGAGAACCTTATAGTCGTAATCATAATCTCCTGTGAATAGTTGCTTCAGTTCATTCTCATGGAAATCGATTTCGATAGGTTCCTTAGGGACGATAAGGTTGTCGTGATCGCCGAAATGCTTTCGCATAAAGCAAAGTATCATGTCGCGGGCCTTCTGGTTATAGTGCCTGTACATGGTGACCTTCCCGAACATGTACCTGATATGGGGGGTATTAATGGCAATTGCCCCGAGGCCGTCCCAGAGATTGTCAAGCGAGAATATGCTCTTCCTGCCCATTGCCTTTGACTGGTATGCCGGTTGTACGAATGATCTGCCCAGTTCCATAAGGTACGGATAGTAGTTGTTTCTGAACTCCTCTGAGAAGTGAAAATATGAGTATGATGCCAGCCTTGAAAGGTCATCAGAGGGGTTATGATCATCATTTATGTAGAACCTGTAACCGCCTACTATCTCAAGGTTGTCGGGGTCCCATACAATAAGCTGCTTATGAGGATTACGGGAGTCGATGTCGTAACTGTCGATATCAACCTCCTTTCCCGTTCCTCCTCCCGCACTCCTGAAAGCATGCTCACGAACCCTTCCAACCTCGCGCATCAGCACAGGCGACTCGGTTCCTGTGAAGATGTATACCTCGTTGTTGCCATTATTGGTCTTTCGCAACAACCTTTCGGAGGTAAGTTCTGCTACTATCTCTTCTACAGGGGTGCGTTGAGCTATGTCGTTCATCTGTTGAGTTTTATTGTCAGATTTCAGTTTGCCGGCCTTTAGTATCAGTTATTCCCGATTCAAGGTCATAGGACTTTTTCTTCATAAATGCAGCCCACTCAGTGGCGCTCTTTGTCTTGTCAAATGTCTTCCAGCTTACCGGTTTTCCGAATACGATAAATATCTGCCTTCCTTTCTGGCGAAACATCTCGTCGGGCAGATAGAGCATCTCGATATTGGTTTTGATGCCAAGACTGGTTCTGAATTTTGCGAGCGAATAGAAGAAGGAGGAATTCCTGCCTGAGAAAAATACGGGAATAATATCCCTGCGATGCCATACAGCCTTTGTGATAAAGCTCTTCTGCCATCCGGGGTCGGTGATTGTGCCGCCTGTTCTCCGTGAGCATATGCCTGATGGAAAATAGAGTATCTGGTCATCTGAGGCGTAGGCATTGTCGATTGCCCGAACGGCCTCCCTGTCCTGTACCCCATGCTTGTTAACCGGCAGGAATATCCCTGAAAAGTTGTTTATGTTCAGCAATAGGTCATTGACCGGGAATTTAACCTTCGGGTAGTACTTCGATACTGCATCAATGAAGACCATGCCGTCGAGCCCTCCCAGCGGATGGTTCGAAGCAAATATGTAGCGCCCTGATTGCGGAAGATCATCGGCACCTACCGTCTTGTAGCTGATGCCCATGAAGCTTAGAACGGCTGATACGAACTCCTTGTCCTTAAGGTGCCCGTATTCTGAAAGAATGAAATTGATTTCGTCCTGGTGAAGAATCCTTTCTAGGTACCTGATGATGAACCCTGGCATCCGCCTGGCCAGTTTTGGGCTTTTTGATTCAAGCACCCTGCGTACATCGATTCTCTGAGGTTCTTCCATCACTTTTTCAAGGGTGTTCAGCCAGAAGGTTCCGGCCTTTGCAAAGGTAACTGAAAATGATATCTGATGCAATCTGATGCGAAAGTTATTAACAAAGTGGAAAAAAATGGAGTAAAGTGGGATAAAGTGGGTAAAAATATATATTTTAGCGTTTTGAAACAGGTAAAACGGTATGGCCACATTTATAGGCGATTATCCATGCAAGATTGATGACAAGGGGAGAGTGAACCTTCCCTCGCCATTCAAGAAGCAGATGCCCACTGCATCGGAGGACCGTTTTGTGGTAAGGAAGGACATCTTTGAGAGCTGCCTTGTGCTTTACACTCTTGATGACTGGAACCTTCAGCTTGAGAAGATAAGGAGCAGGATCAATCCTTACAATCGTGAACACAACAGGTTTCTGCGTAACTTTTTCATGGCTACTGCCGAGGTGACCCTTGACAGCAACAGTCGCATGCTGATACCGCGTCGTCTGCTTGAGATGGCTGGTATAAGCAGGGATGTTGTAATGGCCGGGCAGGATGGCCGTATTGAGATATGGCCTGAGGAGTCTTACGGTTCTGCGTCGCTGCCTCCGGGTGATTTTGCTGACCTTGCCGAGAGGCTTTTGGGCGGAGGTACCAATCAAACTGACTAGCGATGACGTATCATGTACCTGCCTTGCTCAAACAGAGTGTTGACGGGCTTGATCTGAGGTCCGGAGGGGTCTACGTCGACGTTACATTCGGTGGCGGTGGCCATTCATCCGCGATATTGTCGAGGCTTGAGGGGGGCAGGCTTATAGCCTTTGATCACGACAGCGATGCAGGGGCGAATGTTATTTCAGACGAACGGTTACTGTTTCTGGCTCAGAATTTCAGGTTTCTGAGGAACAATCTGGTTTATCATGGTATTGAGAAGATTGACGGGCTGATTGCCGATCTGGGGGTGTCGTTTCATCAGTTTGATGTTCCTGAGCGAGGCTTTTCATTTCGCTTTGACGGACCTCTCGACATGAGGATGAACCGTGACGGCAGCCTGACGGCGGCGTCGGTTCTCAACAGCTACGCTGAAGAGAGGCTCGCTGATATCTTTTACAGGTATGGTGAGATAAGCACATCGAGAGCTGTTGCGAGGGCTCTTGTGGCAGCGAGGGAGTCATCGCCGCTTGTTGCGGTTGGAGATCTTATTTCAGCCGTAAAAGCCCTGGTTCCCCCGAAAACTGCGAACAAGTTTCTGGCGAAGCTATTTCAGGCATTGCGGATTGAGGTCAACAGCGAACTTGACAGTCTGAAGGAGATGTTGCGGCAGGCACTTGAGATGCTGGTTCCGGGAGGCAGGCTGGTGGTGATAACCTACCATTCACTGGAGGACCGGCTGGTTAAGAATTTTATGAGAAGCGGATCTTTTGAGGGAGATATTGAGAAGGATTTTTACGGTAATGTGCAGACGCCGTTCAGGATTATTACCAAACGTGCCATTGTTGCGGGCGAGGAGGAGATTGCTGCCAACCCGAGGGCCAGGAGTGCGAAGCTGAGAATAGCTGAAAAGATTTGATGATGGAGGAGAAGAATAACGGAAAGAAGAAGGCGCAAAAGGGCAGGCCGGGGCTGATCAGGGAGCTGATGAGCGGAAGCCTGCTGTCTGACAAGATTATCCTTAAGAACCTGGGATACATTGTTTTCCTGACATTCCTGGGGGCTGTATACATTGCCAGCAGGTTTCATGCCGAGAATCTTGTGCGCAGGATTACGAGGCTGCAGAATGAGGTAAAGGAACTGAGGGCAGATGCCTTGTCTACCTCTGCCGAGCTGATGCAGGCCTCGAGGCAGTCGGAGGTAACCAGGCTTATAAGGGAACGGGGCCTGGGACTTGAGGAGCTTACTGAACCGCCGTACAGGCTGGTGGTAAAGAAATGAATGCGTATGTCGAAGCGTGATGAGATAGTAATGCGGAGCGGAATAATCTACCTGGTGGTGGTGCTGCTTTCTGTTGCAGTGCTTGCCAGGATCATCATACTTCAGTTTGTGCAGAGGGAGAAATGGGAGGCGATGGGTGAGTCTTATATTTTCAAGAAGGACATCATACAGGCGAACCGGGGAGACATACTTGCATATGACGGCAGGTTGCTTGCCAGCTCGGTGCCTTACTATACGGTTTATATGGACACCCGCAGTACCGGAATGGCCGACTCGGTATGGGTAAAGGGGATCGACGGTCTCGCTTCAGGACTGTCCTCGGTCTTCGGTGACAAGTCGGCGGCTGCCTGGAAGGCAGACCTGACTGCTGCGAGGAGCAGGGGTGAAAGGTATTACCTGATAAAGAGGCATGTAAGCCATTCAAACCTGAAGAGACTTCAGCAACTGCCCATTTTCAGGCATGGCCAGTACAGGGGAGGGCTTCTGACACGACCCGAGAACAGGCGCATACTTCCCAACATTGAGTTGGCGTCGAGAACGATAGGGTACCTTACCGAGGGGAGCAGTGGCAATGTTGTAGGTCTTGAGGGTGCTTTCGACCGCGATCTTTCGGGATCAAACGGGGCAGTGATGATGCAGAGGCTCACCGGCGGCGACTGGTTTCCCGTCAGTGACAACCGCGATGTGCTCACCAGGGATGGGAATGACATAATCACAACAATTGATCTCGACCTTCAGGATGTGGCACACAGCGCTCTGCTGGGGCAGCTCAGGAGGCACAATGCCCACCATGGTACAGCGGTGCTGATGGAGGTCAGAACCGGTGATATAAAGGCGATAGTTAACCTCGAGATCAGGGATGGAAGGTACCGTGAGGTTTACAACTATGCGATTGGCGAGAGCACTGAACCCGGTTCAACCTTTAAGCTTCCTGCACTGATGGCAGCGCTTGAGGAGGGGTCTGTTGACCTTGATGATATCATTGACACCGGTGACGGAACAATAAGATTCTACGACAAGATAATACGTGACTCGAGACAGGGTGGGCACGGGAAGCTCACTGTTCAGCAGGTGTTTGAAATGTCGTCGAATGTCGGAATGGCTAAGATCATACACGAGACATTCAAGGATAAGCCGAGGGTGTTTGTCGACAGGCTCTACTCGATGAAGCTCAACGACAGACTCGGTATACAGATTAAGGGAGAGGGCTCTCCGCTCATCAGGTACCCGGGAGACAAGCTCTGGTCGGGTCTCTCGCTTCCAATGATGTCGCATGGCTACGAGGTGCAGCAAACACCACTGCAGATACTTACCTTCTACAATGCCGTGGCGAACAACGGGAAGATGGTAAAGCCCAGGTTTGTGAGTGCTGTGGCCTATCACGGGGATATTATGAAGGAGTTTCCTACAGAGGTGATAACCACATCTATAAGCTCACGTTCGACAGTATCAAAAGCAAGAAAGATGCTTGAGGGTGTTGTGGAAAACGGAACAGCCACGAACCTCAGGAATGCCAACTACTCTATTGCAGGCAAGACAGGAACGGCACAGATAGCGAATGAGAAATATGGCTACAGGCAGGGATCGAGCGTATCATACCAGGCATCATTTGTCGGTTATTTTCCTGCCGACAATCCGCTTTTCTCATGCATAGTCGTGGTCAATGCTCCCTCGAACTCAATCTATTACGGCAATCTTGTAGCAGGGCCGGTATTCAGGGAGATAGCCGACAAGGTCTATTCGAAGTATTTCTACCGGTTTCATGATGCAGCGAGAGACGAGCAGGCACCTGCGGTCAGGCTTGCCATTGCACAGCCTGAAATTGGAGGAGGCTATGGAGAGGATGTAATTCGGACTATCAGGGACCTGAAATTGAATATACGGAACATGCCATCGTCTGAGTGGATAATGGCAAGACGCGTAAATGACACAATAAGGCTCAGGCCCCTGATTATGGAAGATGGGGTGATTCCCGATATCAGGGGGATGAGCCTCAGGGATGCCCTATATCTTCTTGAGAACTCGGGGTGGCATGTGAAATACAGCGGTTCCGGAAGGGTGACCAAGCAGTCGCCTGCAGGCGGAAGCCGCCTGAAGAGAGGGGCAACAGTATATATAGAACTTGATATATGAAGAGATTAAGTGATCTGAAGGAGGGGATGAAGGTGCTGCAAATAACCGGCGATGCAGAGGTTATTGTCACTGCTGTTACTGCTGACTCACGCAGGGCCGGACCGGGTGTACTGTTTGTTGCCGTCAGGGGAACCAAAACCGACGGGCATCTCTTTATCGATGCGGCTATCTCGGCAGGTTCTCCTGTGGTGGTTTGTGAGAAGGCACCCTCGGGCGGGTTCCCGGGGATAACCACAGTAACTGTACCTGACAGTGCTGAAGCTCTGGGCCTGATCTCTTCGGCGTTTTATGGCTACCCTTCTGCTTCACTCAGGCTTACGGGTGTTACCGGCACGAACGGAAAGACAACGATTGCCACCCTTCTCTATAATACATTCATGTCACTCGGGTATAAGTGCGGGCTGCTTTCAACGGTTTGCAATTATGTCCATGACAGAAAGAGTGATGCGACACATACGACTCCCGATCCCGTGGCCCTCAATGCCCTGATGGCCTCAATGGTTGAAGAGGGATGTGAGTTTGTCTTCATGGAGGTCAGCTCTCATGCCATCGATCAGAAAAGGATTGCAGGCCTCAAATTCGCCGGAGGGATTTTTACCAATCTTACCCATGATCATCTCGATTACCACAAGACCTTTGACAATTACCTTGGGGTAAAGAAGCGTTTCTTCGATAGTCTTGAGAGCGAAGCCTTTGCCCTGGTGAATTCCGACGATCGCAATGGCAAGGTAATGGTTCAGAATTGCCGTGCTGCCGTTCATACCTATTCCCTTGCCTCACTTGCAGAGTATCGTGCCTCGGTTGTTGAGCTGCGACTCGACGGGATGGCAATGAAGATAGCCGGTAAGGAGGTCTGGACCAGCCTTATCGGGGATTTCAACGCGTCAAACATTCTTGCGGTCTATGCTGCGGCCAGGTTGCTGGGGGCCGGTGAGGAGGAGACCCTTAAGGTAATCAGCAGTCTGAAACCTGTACCCGGAAGGCTTGAGGTTGTCGGGTCTCAGGCCGGAATAACCGGTATTGTTGATTATGCACATACCCCCGATGCCCTGAAGAATGTAACGGATACCATAAACAGGATCAGGCAGGGAGCTGTAAGGCTGGTCACAGTGGTTGGTGCGGGTGGCGACAGGGACAGGACCAAGAGGCCTTTGATGGCCTCTATAGCGGCAATGGCCAGTGATACCGTAATACTTACCAGCGACAATCCGCGCACTGAAGATCCTGATATGATACTCAACGAGATGGAAGCAGGCCTTGACCCGGTACTGAGACGAAAATCAGTCAGGATAAGTGACAGGAGAAGTGCAATAAGAACCGCCGTAAAGCTCGCCTCACCGGGTGATATTATCCTGGTTGCCGGCAAGGGTCATGAAACCTACCAGGAGATCAGAGGTGTCAGGCACCATTTCGATGACAGGGAAGAGTTGCTGAGTGCATTTACAGACAGATAAGATACAGATCATGTTATACTACCTTTTTCAATATCTCGACCGAATGACCGACCTGCCGGGAACAGGGCTCTTCAACTATATCTCATTCAGGGCGGCTATGGCTGTGATAACCTCACTTCTGATATCGATGATAATCGGTAAGAAGATTATCAGGTATCTGCAGTACAAACAGATAGGAGAGGTGGTAAGGGATCTGGGTCTCGAGGGGCAGTACAGGAAGGAGGGAACTCCCTCTATGGGCGGAATCATTATTCTTATTTCGATAGTGGTACCTGTGCTTTTGTTTGCGAGACTCAACAACGTATACATAATCCTGATGCTGGTTACCACCATCTGGCTGGGGCTTGTGGGATTTGTTGACGACTACATCAAGATATTCAGGAAGAACAAGGATGGTCTGGCCGGACGCTACAAGATCTTTGCCCAGATTGTTATGGGGCTGGTTGTAGGGGTGACTCTTTTCTTCAGCGACCAGGCGGTTGTCAGGGAGATTGTGCCCGGGTCGACTACAGGTGAGGTGGTTGCCACTGAGCAGCAGGCGTACGACTTTGAGGATACAAGGTATGAGTACCGGAATCTTAAAACGACAAAAACAACAATTCCCTTTGTGAAGAACAATGAGTTTGACTACGCCTGGCTGGTACCCTTTGCAAAGGAGGAGAGCAGACAGCTGTGGGGATGGATAGTGTTCGTGGTGATGGTAATCGTGGTGGTCTCGGCGGTGTCGAACGGGGCCAACCTTACCGATGGTCTTGACGGCCTTGCCACCGGGACATCGGCAATAATAGGTGTCACACTCGGTGTCTTCGCCTATGTATCGGGCAACATAATCTATTCAGGGTACCTCGACATAATGTATATACCATACAGCGGCGAGCTTGTGATTTTTGCAGCCGCATTCATCGGGGCTGCAATCGGCTTCCTGTGGTACAACAGCTATCCGGCCCAGGTATTCATGGGTGATACCGGAAGCCTGGCAATCGGTGGAATTATAGCCGTAATGGCGATCATACTGCGAAAGGAGTTGCTGATACCAGTATTGTGCGGTGTCTTCTTCGCCGAGAGTCTTTCGGTAATGATTCAGGTAGCCTGGTTCAAGAGAACAAAAAGAAAATACGGTGAGGGGAGGAGGGTTTTCCTTATGGCGCCTCTTCATCATCACTTCCAGAAGATGGGGCTTCCTGAGTCGAAGATAGTGGTGAGGTTCTGGATTGTGGCAATAATGCTGGCAGTTCTGAGTGTGGTAACGCTGAAAGTAAGATAGAAACAACGACGCTGAGATAGAATGAAGAGACTGATTGTCATACTCGGAGCAGGAGAGAGTGGAACCGGAAGCGCAGTGCTTGCAAAGTCCAGGGGGTTTGACGTATTCGTATCAGACAGCGGTTCCATCAGGGAGAAGTACCTCGCCATGCTCGTCTCGAAGGGGATAGAATATGAGGAGGGGCGGCATACTGAGGAGAGGATACTTCAGGCCTTCGAGGTGATAAAGAGTCCCGGGATACCTGAAAATGCCCCAATCGTAATGGCAATCACCAGGAAGGGTATACCGGTGATATCGGAGATTGAGTTTGCGGGCAGGTATACCGATGCAATGAAGATATGCATCACCGGGAGTAATGGAAAGACCACCACCACCAGCCTGATATATCATATTCTGAAAAAGGCAGGGTTAAAGGTGGCGATGACAGGAAATGTGGGTAACAGTTTTGCCCTGGCAGTAAGTGAGGGTGGGTATGATTATTATGTAATCGAGCTGAGCAGCTTCCAGCTTGACAATATGTACAACTTCAGGGCAGATATCGGAGTACTGTTGAATATCACACCCGATCATCTTGACCGCTATGGATATGAGATGAAAAATTATGTCGCTTCAAAGTTCAGAATAATCAATAACCAGGGTCGCGGGCAATATTTTATCTATTGTGCCGACGATCAGGTTATTGCAAAAGAGCTCGCTTCAATCAGCATCGAGGCAGTGAAGTTGCCATTCTCACTTGAACTGAGTGAAGGGATGGCAGGCTATATCGAGAATGAGGAACTGGTAACAGATTATAACGAAAAAATCAGGCTTATGACCATGCATGACCTGGCCCTTAAGGGCCGGCACAACACCTACAATTCGCTGGCCGCTGCCATTGTGGCCAATGTGCTGAACATCAGAAAGGAGACTATCAGGGAAAGCCTCTCTGATTTTCAGGGAGTGGAACACCGCCTTGAGCCTGTGCTTACGGTATGTGGTATCAACTTCGTGAACGACTCAAAAGCCACCAACGTCAACTCGACATGGTATGCCCTCGAGTGCATGCCTACAGGTATCGTCTGGATAGCCGGAGGCATAGACAAGGGCAATGACTATTCTGAGCTGATGCAGCTCGTCAGGAGGAAGGTGAAGGCGATAGTATGCCTTGGAAAGGACAACAGAAAGATCATGAGTTCCTTCAGCGAGGTTGGCACCACCATTGTCGAGACAGGCTCAATGGAAGAGGCAGTCAGATCGGCCTATTACCTTGCAGGCAAGGGTGATACAGTGCTGCTTTCACCTGCCTGTGCAAGTTTTGACCTCTTCGACAACTACGAAGACAGGGGAAGGCAATTCAAGCAGGCGGTGAGAAATCTTTAATCGATTAACTGATGGGAGCATCAAAGCTGGTTAACATTTTCAGGGGCGATCGTGGTATCTGGGCCATGGTTGTACTCTTCATGTTTTACAGCCTGCTGGCGGTATACAGCTCATCAGTAAGTGTTGCCTTCACCAGCTTCGGAGGCAATACCACCTATTTCCTCAGGAGTCAGTTCTTCATGCTTCTGTTTGGTCTTATCATTATCATAATTACGAGTCACCTGAACTACAAGATATACTCCACCCTTGCCAACATTATTCTGGTTGTGGCGATAGCACTGCTGGTGCTGACACTCTTTTTCGGGGTGCGCATCAACGAAGCAACGCGGTGGATTGAGATTCCCGGTACCGGATTCAGGTTGCAGACCTCTGATCTCGCCAAGGCAGCACTGGTCATCTACCTTTCGAGGGTTCTTGCCAAATACCAGAACGAGCTCAACGACTTCGGCCTGGTAACCAGGATATTCATCGTGCCCATCGCCATAGTCTGCGCCCTGATAATGTCAGAGAACCTCTCTACCGCCGTAATGATATTTGGTATTTGCATGATTATCATGTTCATTGGTCGTGTGCCTGTAAAGTTCCTTCTGGCTTATACGGGAATGGCTCTGGTCGGTGTGATTCTTTTTGCACTTGTACTTACGGTTGTTTCAAAAGATAACAGGGTGGAGGTCTGGAAGAACAGGATCGAGGCATTTGTGAGCGACGAGTCGTCACAGAGTGATAATTACCAGCTCAACCAGGCTAAGATCGCCATTTCGACAGGCGGGCTATTTGGCAAGATGCCCGGCAAGAGTGTGCAAAGGAATATGCTGCCTCAGTCGAACTCAGACTTCATATTTGCCATAATCGTCGAGGAGTACGGTCTGCTTTTCGGGGCAATACCTCTCATTATGGCCTACCTTATCCTTCTATACCGCGGCATCGCAATTGCCCGACGGTGCGAAACGGCTTTCCCCGCATTTCTTGTTCTCGGCCTGGTGATGATGATAGTCATTCAGGCAATACTGAACATGATGGTGGCTGTCGGGCTTTTCCCCGTTACCGGCCAGACGCTGCCTCTCGTCAGCTGGGGGCGCACCTCGGTTATGGTAATGAGTTTCTCAATAGGTGCCATCCTCGGTGTGAGTCGTGTTGTAAATGCCAGAATGAAGCAGGAGGAGCTGCCTGATGAAGAGAAATCTGATAATGAATCGAGAATTTATGAACCGTCAAGGGGTTAAACATATAATTATAAGCGGTGGGGGAACCGGGGGGCACATCTTCCCGGCACTCTCCATCGCAAATGCTCTACTGGCAATCGACGGGAGGGTTGAAATATTATTTGTCGGTGCATCGGGCAGAATGGAGATGGAACTGGTTCCCTCTGCCGGATACCGTATAATAGGTTTGCCTGTTGAGGGTCTTGACAGAAGAAGGCTCTGGAAGAATTTCGGGGTTCTGGTCAGGGTGCTGAAGAGCCTGTCTATGGCGCGCAAGGTAATTGAAGAGTTCCGACCCGACGTTGTGGTAGGGGTTGGGGGCTATGCCAGCGGGCCTCTTCTCTGGGCAGCCGGTCAGCTCACGATACCCATACTGATACAGGAGCAGAACAGCTATGCAGGCATTACCAACCGTATCATGGCAAAAAAGGCGTCAGCGATATGTGTTGCTTACAAGGGAATGGAGAAATACTTTCCGGCCGGAAAGATACTACTCACAGGCAATCCGGTGCGAAGCACCTTTGCTGACCTTGAAAGGCTTAGGCCGGAAGCCAGAAGATATTTCAATGTTGACGGGAACAAGCCCGTTGCTTTGGTACTTGGCGGTTCGCAGGGTGCAGGAGCCATAAACAGTGCCCTTACTGAAGCGACAGAGAGTTTCAGGAGAAGCGGGGTTGAGTGGGTATGGCAGACCGGCAGAAACTACTTTGAAAGAGTCAATACATGTGTAATCTCCTCAGGAGCAGGCAATGTAAGGGTAAGAAGTTTCATTGATCGCATGGACCTTGCTTATGCCGCGGCCGACATTATTGTGTCACGATCGGGTGCCGGAACTATATCGGAACTCTGCCTCGTGGGAAAGCCTGTTATTCTGATACCCTCACCAAATGTTGCTGAGGATCATCAGACAAAGAATGCAATGGCACTTGTTGAGGAGGGAGCAGCCATGCTGCTAAAGGATAGTGAGGTGAAGCAGGGCCTTGTCACTATGGTCTCTGACCTTTCGTCCGATGCGGTTCGCATGCAAACGCTTTCAGCGAATATCAGCAGGCTGGCCCTTCCGGGTTCGGCGGCCATGATTGCAAATGAGGTACTTAAACTTGCGGAAAAGAGATGATAAACGGCAGCAAAACAGCAAGGTTCTATTTTGCAGGTATCGGGGGTATCGGTATGAGCGCCCTGGCCAGGTATTTCCTTGCAGGCGGGTTCGAGGTTGCCGGGTATGACCGTACCGGCAGTGACCTTACCGATGAACTCGGGCGGGAGGGTTGCCTTATCTCTTTTATCGACGACCCCGGTTCCATTCCTGAGAAATACCGGAACACCGACCTGCGCGAAGAGGTAATAGTGATATATACTCCTGCGATTCCGGCATCAAGCAGGATACTGTCATGGTTCAGGCTTAACGGATATGCCATGCACAAGAGGTCGGAGATACTTGGCTCAATCTCACGCAAGACAGATACCCTTGCTGTAGCGGGTACTCATGGCAAGACCACGGTATCTACAATACTGGCACATATCCTCAAGCTTTCTCATGTCGATTGTACCGCCTTCCTTGGTGGCATATCGAAGAACTACAATACCAACATGCTTACCGGAGAGAGTCGCTATACCGTGATGGAGGCCGATGAGTTCGACCGCTCTTTCCTGAGGCTCAGGCCGCTGATGGCTGTTGTAACAAGTACTGATGCCGACCATCTTGACATCTACGGCGACCTTGCAACCATGATAGAGGGATACAATGAGTTCTGCGGACTCGTCAGGCCGGGAGGCTTTATGGTGGTAAACAAGAATGTCGAACCTGTTTTAAGAAAGCAGCCGGATGTTGGTTACCTAACCTATGGCCTTGATGAGGTGGCTGATTATTGTGCACTGAATGTTGCTGCAGACGAGCACTTCTACAGGTTTGACCTTAAGACGCCATCGGGAATTTTCAGGGATATGCACTTCTCATTTCCGGGCATAATCAATGTTGAGAATGCTGTTGCCGCCTGCGCTGTTGCCCTGCTTAGCGGAGTGATGATAGAGGAGATCAGGAAGGCCCTGGTATGCTTCAGGGGCGTAAAGAGAAGATTCGATATAAGAATCAATCTCCCCGGGTTTGTCTATATAGATGATTATGCCCATCACCCCGTTGAGATCAGGGCATTCATAAATTCAATCAGGACCCAATACCCCGGCAGAAGGATCACCGGTGTGTTTCAGCCACATCTTTTCAGCAGGACGCGCGACCATGCAGGTTCCTTTGCCCGGGTTCTCGACCTGCTTGAGAATGTTATCCTGATGCCCATTTACCCGGCCCGTGAAGAGCCGATTCCGGGGGTTGATTCAGAGATGATATTGAAGGAGATGAAGAACAAAAACGTCAGGCTGCTACCTGCCGACCAGGTGGTTGATGCTGTACCATACGACAAGACTGATATTCTTGTAACAATCGGAGCCGGAAGTATCGACAGGCTTGTCCGGCCCCTGGAAGAGAGAATTTTAAGAATCAGTGGATAGTGAAACGGATACTTAAAATATTGCTGCTGATACCGATACTCTATATCGTGGTAATGCCTTTCTGGTTCAGGCATACCTCAGGCAGTGTTGCATGCGGTGGTTTGAACATAATAATTACTGATTCGAGTGAGTACAGGTTTGTCAGTGAGCAGCAGATAAGGGAAAGGCTCTACAGCAGCCCCCTGAAGTTCGCCGGCATACCGATGTCCGATATCAGGCTTGATGAGATTGAGAGCCGTGTAGCCTCAATCAACGAGTTGCGAAGAACAGAAGCCTATTTTACAATCGACGGCACCCTTCACATTGAGGTAGGCCAGAGGAAGCCTGTGTTGCGGATACTATCGGCAACAGGTTCGGAATATTACATTGATGAAGAGGGGTTTATACTCAGGAAAAGGGGCCTCTATCCACCAAGGATTCATGTTGCAATGGGAAGGATCGACATACGTGAAGGCTATATCTCAGGTTCGCGGATTGGTGATCAGGGAATACCTTCAGTATTGCAGGATCTTTATGAGCTGGTGATCTGGCTCAGGAAGAGTCAGCTATGGTCTGCGATGATTGACCATATTGAGGTTTCAGGCGGCGGAGCCATTACTCTGATTCCGCGGACAGGGGGCCACAGGATATTTCTTGGAGACATCAGCAACCTTGAGACTAAGATGAACACCCTGGAGGCATTCTACCGCCAGGTGCTTCCTGTTACCGGCTGGGACACATACAGTGCAATTGACCTCAGATATGAGGGACAATTAATAGCAAAAAAGAGAAAACAGAACCTACGATAAATTTTTCAAACATGAGCAGTAAAGAAAACTATGTAGCAGCAATCGACATTGGCACCACCAAGATAGTGGCAATAGTCGGCAAAAGGAACGACCGGGGGAACATTGAGATCCTTGGTCTCAGCAAGGCGCCCTCTCTCGGTGTAAGAAGGGGTGTTGTGCAGAATATCGAAGAGACTGTCAACGCTATTCAGAAAACCGTTGATGATGTTCAGAACCGGTCGGGGATCAGGTTCAGTGAGGTATTTGTTGGTATCGCAGGCCAGCACATAAAGAGTATGCGGAGCCGTGGCTATATCAACAGGGAAAGGCCTGATGATGAAATTACCCGCGATGATGTTTACAGGCTTGTTGAGGATATGTACAATATTCCCATCGAGATAGGCGAGGAGATAATCCATGTACTTCCTCAGAGTTTCATTGTTGACGGCGAAACCGGAATCAATAATCCGGTCGGTATGTGCGGACGCAGGCTTGAGGCCAACTTCCATATTGTCATAGGTCAGGTATCATCAGCCAAGAACATCGACAGGTGCATAAGGAGATGCGGACTTAAGGTAAAGGATCTGATACTGGAGCCGCTGGCCTCATCAGAGGCGGTGCTTACCGATGAGGAGAAGGAGGCAGGCGTTGTGCTGATAGACATCGGCGGAGGCACGACAGATGTGGCAATTTACCATGACAACATAATCAGGCACACTGCAGTGATACCCTTTGGCGGTAATGTTGTTACCAACGACATCAAGGAGGGGTGTGCGATTCTTACCAAATATGCCGATGCCCTCAAGCACCAGTATGGTTCTGCCCTTGGAGACATTGCCCCTGAAGACAAGGTGGTTTCGATACCTGGCATAGCAGGCAGGGAGCCCAAGGAGATATCATTCAAGAGCCTTGCCTATATAATCCAGTCAAGGATGGAGGAGATACTCGATGCCGTTAACTTCGAGATACAGCTTTCGGGTTACTCTGACAAGCTTGCAGCGGGTGCCGTAATTACCGGTGGTGGCGCGATGCTTAAGAACCTGCCTCAGCTGGTGAGGTTCAAGACGGCCATGGATGTAAGGATAGGTTACCCCAATGAGCATCTGCATGGTGAGGCCCGCAATGAGATCAACCAGCCTATGTTTGCAACCAGCGTCGGCCTCGTCATGAAGGGTTTTGAGTACCTCGACAGTCATCATGAGGCGTTTGGCGCCGACAGGGCTGAAGAGTATGATCGCAATCAGAGCGACCCGAAGAGTGAAGAGAAGGATGACTTCTCAGGTGACGAAGGCGCCTACAACAAGAAGACTATCGTCAACAAGATCAGGGAGGCGCTCAACAGTCTTTTTGAATTGAAAGATCAGGATATAAGCCAATAGAGCCATGAAAACCCCCTATGACATATTGTTTAACAAAAAGCCAAAGACAATGGAGACAGAGATAATGAGCTTCGATCTTCCGGTTGAAAGGTCGTCCATCATCAAGGTCCTCGGTATCGGTGGCGGAGGTAATAATGCCGTCAATCATATGTTTGAGCGAGGCATTAAGGATGTGAATTTCGTGATCTGCAATACTGACCAGCAGGCACTGGCCGGTAGTCCTGTTCCGTTGAAGGTACAGCTTGGGGAGTCACTGACTGAGGGCCGGGGTGCCGGCAGCAAGCCTGACATTGGCAGACAGGCTGCGATCGAAAACCTCGATGATGTGATGAACACCCTTTCGGGAAACACCAAGATGGTATTCCTGACAACCGGGCTGGGAGGCGGAACCGGTACCGGAGCAGCACCTGTCATAGCGAAAGCCTGTCGCGAAGCAGGTTACCTTACAATTGCTGTGGTAACAATACCCTTTAAGTCTGAAGGGAAGGTAAGGATATCTCATGCCATCAAGGGTATTGAGGAGTTAAGGGAAGATGTTGACTCACTTCTTGTGATCAATAATGAGAAGCTGCGGGACATCTATGGTGACCAGACTGTATCTGTGGCATTTGAAAAGGCCGATGACGTTCTGGCAACTGCTGTGAAGGGAATAGCTGAGATTATTACAGTAACCGGTTATATCAACGTTGACTTTGCCGATGTTGAAACGGTTATGAAAGATTCTGGTGTGGCGGTAATGGGAATGGGTCGGGCCTCAGGACAGGACAGGGCAAGGGTTGCTATTGAATCGGCACTTAACTCACCCCTGCTCGACTCAAGCGATATAACCGGTGCAAAGTCTATTCTGATAAATATAATCTCAGGAACCGGTGAATCGGAGATAACCATGGATGAGCTGGGAGAGATAACCGACTACATGTATGCCGTTGCTGCCGATGATGCTTTGATAATAAGGGGTTTGTCAAAGGATCCTTCGCTGGGAGATGAGATAAGCGTGATTGTGATTGCCACTGCCTTTGAGTCGAAGAATCCGATTGACCTGTACAGGCAGCCCGCTGCTGAAAGGCAGACTGTTGTACTCAGCAATGTAAAGTATGCTGATAAACTGAATTACACTGCACCTTCTGAAGATGAGAGCTTTGCCTCCACCGGCAAGGGTAAGATCGTAACTGACATTGATGGTGACAAGGCACAGGGAAGGCTTAACTTCGGCTTTGAAGACAGGGAAGAGCAATCACCTGCCAGGGTTAAGAGGTCAGATTCGCCCGGCGTTCAGGAAGAGGGCAGGAAAAAGCTTGACAAGATAAAGGAGATTCAGTCGATGATGCATCAGGATGGGCTTACCAGCAAGACTATGACCGACAACATTGACAGTTTCGAGGATGTTCCGGCCTATGTCAGACGCAACATTCCGCTAACGAAACTCGAAGGTGTCAGGGGGTCGAAGGTGTCAAAGCTTACCCTGTCGACTGATGAAAATCAGCAACCGGTAATAAGAGAGAATAATGCCTATTTAAACGATAATGTCGATTGACATTTTTTTATTTTCTACTGCTCAACTTGGGGGGCGCGGCATTTTGCTGCGCCTCTTTTTTGGTTTATCTTTGCTCTTCATGAAAAGAATAGCCGGGTATATTCCGTTGCTGGCACTTGCGACACTTGGTTTTGCCAGGGCAGAAGCCCAGAGCAGTGCAGTGACAATGAGGCAGTATGGCCTTACGAGGGATTTTACCGGCACCGTTAATATTGATATTGATACCGCATTTTCGCTAGCTCACAGGGTGCGAAAGGCAGACCGGTACTCGGCATTCAATGCTTATCCCGGCAATTACGGCCTTCCGCTTTACCAGATAAACTTTTTCGACCGTAACAGAAACCCCGACCAGTTTCTCTATCAGTACTACTACCCGTTTATGTACACTCCCGGGAGGGCGGTTTTTGCAGACACCCAGGTTCCATTCACCGAGATGGTCTTCACCTACGCCGGTCCGGCCATCAATAAGGCCGAACAGACCTTCAGGGTGAGGCACACCCATAACCTTAGCAGGTACCTCAACTTCGGGCTGATTTACGACATTGTCTACAGCCTGGGGCATTATTCTCATCAGAAGGCAGAAGACAAGAACTTCATCCTTCACACATCGATGCTGAGGGAAAAGTACAGGTTCTACGCTGCACTTGGCATCAACAACCTCTACTCAAATGAGAATGGAGGTGTCGTCAACCCTGCAACAGTCGGGCAGTTCGATACGAGGGATGTCCCGACAAGGCTTGGGGGCCTTAACAGGGCTAAGAGCTCGTTGTTGAACCGCAATCTTCTCTTTGTGCAGCAATACTCACCGACAGGATTCACTGAGGGTTCTGAAGCAGAGGATGCGAGCGGGCTTCTGGCCCGATTCAGTCATATTCTCACCGTCGAAACCAACAACCGCACCTATTTTGATGCCATGCCGCGCTCAGGATTTTATGATACTGTATACGTTGCATCTTTAAGGGTGACGAATGACTCACTGAAGGCATTCATTGTCAGCAATACCTTCAGGGCAGATTTCGGGTTCAGGACAAAAGGAGGCTTCGAGCTTCTGGCCGGCGGGGGCATCAGGCATGAGTATCATACCCATATGCAGATGATGCCCTATCTGTTCCCGAATGACTCAATAGGAGAATCACCGTTTTCATGGAACCATCAGAATGTCGCTGTTGTAGGCAGGATAGAGAACCGTATAGGCAGCAAATTCGGCTGGCAGGCTGATGGCACCCTCTTCTTCGCGGGCCATCGTGCCGGTGACGTCGAGGCAAGAGGGGAGGCTCTCAGGGATTTCAACCTGAAAAAGGGTAAGTCAGAACTGGCAATCAGTGGTGGCTTTTCACGAACTACTCCATCTGTATGGTTCATGCGATGGGGCAGCAATCATTTCAAGTGGAGCACTGTGATGGACGGAAGGGAGTTTTCGGTAACCACAGGGGCTGCCTACAGGTATCCGGCACGATTATTCGAGGCCGTACTGAATTACTCTATCATCGATAATTACACCTATTTCGGAAAGGATGCCCTGCCGGCTTTCCATACCGGAGCTCTCTCAGTTGCTGCCCTTACGGTTGACAAGACATTCAGGGCAGGCGGTTTCAGGTTCGGCACAAGGCTTTTATTACAGCAAAGCAGCAACGGTGATGTACTCGACCTTCCTCTTGCTACAGCCAGGGGAGCATTATGGTATGACAAGAACATATACTTTCAAATAACCGGAGGTAATCTTCATATTGAGACCGGTGTTGAGGCGTTCATTCATACCCCCTACAAAGCCATGACGTACATGCCTGCCACTGGCAGATATTACAACCAGGAGACTGATGAGGTTGGAGGCTATCCGTTCGTAAATGTTTTTCTTAACGCCAAGATAAAGCGCACCAGGATTCTGCTATGCTTTGACCATATAAACCAGGGTTTTACCGGTGGCAACTATTTTCTTTTGCCACGTTATCCGCTGAATGCCAGGGTTTTCAGGTATGGAATTGCCTGGACGTTCTACGATTAGAAAAAAATGCTATCTTTGCACCCAATTTTTTAGTATTTACTAATTGTTCTTATTTTGAGAAGCAGATTATCAATTTATATAATAATATCATTCATTTTATTCTTTTCATGCAGCAGGACCAACACCACCGAACATTCGGTGCAGACTTCCTGGCGTGATCTTGACGGAATAAAGGAACGAGGCAGGCTTGTGGCCGTCAGTGATTTCAATGCGACAAGCTACTTTATCTACAAGGGTGAGCCTATGGGGTTCAATTTCGAACTTCTGGGCGCTTTCGCCGCTCACCTTGGTGTTGAACTGGAGATCATCACAGAGAATGATCCGGTTAAAGCCCTTAACATGCTGAACATAGGAGAGGCTGACATACTTGCAATGGGTCTTCCTGTAACAGGTCCGTGGAGCGATCAGGTAAGGCTGACATCAACCATACACGAGACACGTGAAGTTCTGGTTCAGAGGAAGCCCGAACGCTGGAGAACCATGTCGCCTGAGAGGATAAGCTCGATGATGATAAGGGATCACCATGACCTTGGAGAGAAGGTTATATATATCCAGCGGGGGTCATGGTATACACGCAGGATCCAGCAATTGCAGAAGGAGATAGGCGATACCATATATGCAGTTGAACTGCCATATGAAGTGGAAGGCCTGGTGTCACTTGTTGCGAGGGGTGAGATTGATTACACTCTTTGCGACGAGAACTATGCCAGCGTTGCGCGCAGTATATATCCTGATATTGATGTTGATACACATGTAAGCTTTACCCAGAAGAGAGCATGGGCCATGCGCAGGCTTGAGTCTGATGACCTGGCAGAAGGGTTCAATTCATGGTTTGAGAGTTACCGTCGCACAGGCACTTACGCTCTTCTTTATGCGAAGTATTACCGGAATCCCCGGTCAGGTGTTATTCTGACGAGCCGTTACTATGGCAACAGCACAGGAAGGATATCTCCGTGGGATGAGCTTATCAGGCAATACAGCGACTCCATATCGTGGGACTGGAGGCTTTTAGCCTCCCTTATATATCAGGAGTCAAGGTTTGATCCCTACGTGACATCAAGGGCCGGGGCATACGGACTTATGCAGATAATGCCTGCCACAGGGGCAAGGTACGGGATAGATGTGAATTCCTCGCCTGAGCATAACATCAGGGCAGGTGTAATGTATATAAGGTCACTCGAAAGGTTGTTCAGTGAGAGAATCCCTGACCCTGACGAGAGACTTAAATTCATTCTTGCCTCGTACAATGCCGGACCGGGCCACGTGCTTGATGCAATGCGTCTTGCCGACAGCGAAGGAGGAGACTCAACCACCTGGCATGGAAGTGTTGAGGAGTATATACAGAAGAAATCAATACCTGATTATTACAATCATCCTGAGGTACAGCATGGCTTTTTCAGGGGCAGGGAGACTACGAGATTTGTAACTGACATTATGAAGCGGTACGATCATTACCGCAACATCATAAAGTAAAGCTGATACCTTCCCTGTGGAAAAGGGTTATCAGTTCATGCAGCAGCATAGCTGTGGCACCCCATATTATGTAACCCTCATAATCATAATACTTTACATCAAGCATTTCGTTCCTTACCGGAAATGATTTGACCTTAATGATTGAGGGATTGGCGAGTTTCTCAAGGTCGGCTTCAATTATATGCACCACCTCTGCCGGGTCTATGTCGATATTGGGTTTGCTGTTTTGCCAACCTATCACAGGTGTTACCTCGGTGTCGCTGACCGGTATGAAAAGAGGTGTAAGGCATCCCAGAACAGTGACTTCATCCGGATCGATACCGGTCTCTTCCGATGCTTCCCTGAGGGCTGTCTCTATCAGGTCAGTGTCTTTCTCCTCTGCCTTTCCACCGGGAAAGCTTATCTGGCCGCTGTGAACCCCTTTATATGTGGGTCGCTGTATCAGGATTGTATTTAGAGACCTGTTGTCGGGGTAAATCAGAATCAGTACTGCGGCAAGCCTTGAGTCCTCCCTTTTAATCCTTGGAAAGTCCTTAATCATCCGGTCTGAGGATGCCATTTCCCACTGCACGCCGGTTCCGGGCAGCCCTTTACTGATGGCATCCCTAATTGTTTCGGGCAGGGGCTTCATAATTGCTTGCTGATGCAGATTCCTATTTGCGGAACTTCCTTACGAAATCTTCTACTTCAGGCACACCTCCCTGGTAAACGAGGTAGCCGTTATAGGGTTCCTTCTCGGTAATCTCATGACTTACCGGGGTAAGCATTATCCGCTTAATCTCTTCGGGATCGTCGCTCTGGCCCATTGCCCATCCGAGTTTTACCCAGGCCACCTCAGGAAGCATGTTGCCGAGAGGTATCACTCCCTTTGCCATCATGTCGCGGCCTGTTTCGTAAACGAACATGTGAACATATCCCCATATGGTTTGCAGGGTCATATAGACGCTGACGCCTTCCTCCTTTGCCCTTTCGAGGGCTGGATAGAGTTCCCTGTTCACATGCCCGAGACCGGTTCCGACGATTACAATACCCTTGTAGCCCATGTCAATCAGCGAATGCATGATGTTGACGTCCATGTGCGGATAGTAGTAGAGCATGGTGACTTTCTCGCTGAAGTAGGGGAGTATTTTTACCTGCTTATCCTTTCGCCTGTGTTTGTAATCCTTCTTCAGGTGGCTCAGACCGTTTCTTGTAACGGTTGCCACTGGTGTATCTCCTATGGTACGGAAGGTTGAGCGGTATGAGCTGTGCATCTTCCTCACCCTTGTACCACGGTGCAGGAATCCATACTCGTCTGAAGTGGGACCGAACATACAGACAAGCACCTCAGCGATGTCTCCATGTCCGGCAGCATACGATGCATGTATCAGGTTCAGGGCAGCATCTGATGACGGCCTGTCTGATGAGCGCTGCGAGCCTACCAGGATGATCGGAACGGGTGAGTCCTGTATCATGAACGACAGGGCTGCTGCGGTGTGGTGAAGGGTGTCGGTGCCGTGGCCGATTACAATGCCGTCAACATTATTTGCAATCTCTTTACCGATAGCCCTGGCAAGGGTCATATACTGGTCGGGCCCCATGTTTTCACTGAAGACGGCGAAGAGTTTCTCTGTCGATATATTGCAGACATCAGCCAGTTCGGGAACTGCTCCGTAGAGTTCTCCCGGTGAAAATGCGGGTATTACTGCGCCGGTGCGGTAGTCGAGCCTCGAGGCTATGGTTCCCCCGGTACCAAAAAGCTTAACGTTGGGCTTGTCTTCAGAGTAGGGGAACTCCTTTTCGGGAATCTTGTAGTTTGCCTTCTTGTAGCCCGTCTCCTTCATCGAAGTGATTGTAGAGATGTCGATGCCGATATTGTAGCCTGTGTCGATTTTGAGCACGATGTGCATGTCATCGTCATTTTCGGCCCTTGGAAGGACGGTTCCGCGAAAGGTGCCCCTGGTAGTCTCAATGACGGCCTGGCCCCACACCCTCACGTTGAAATTTCTCAATACATTGAGAGCTGCGCCCTTATAACCCTGAAATATCTCTTCTGTCATAGTTACTATCCGTTGGAAATTTTCTCGCTGATTTTGCGGTGGAGCAATGCAAGGTCGGTGTTGCCGAGTGCCTGCTTGTGAACCTGGCCCATGAGCCAGTCTGCCGCTGCCGTCTCCCTGTCGGAGTGCCTTATCTCCCTGAATTTTTCGTTCAGGAACCCGATAGGAGCCAGCAACTCCTCGAGACTTTTTTTCTTGTAACCGACAATCGTCAGGACCGATCCGAATTCCATCTCGGGATTGTCGTAGATAACAGGCAGCATCAGTCTTGCTATTGAGTGATGTATCTTCTTCCCTGAAAGAAATCCAAACATGCCGTATATTTTCCTGTAGGAGAAGTGCTTATTGGGTTCTCTCTTGCCCTCAAGGTTTTTAAGGGTGTGTCCGAGGAAGCAGCCGATGAGTTTATGAGGGTAGCCGAAATCGTCGGCAATGCTTTCAATCATCGGCAGCAGGTTGCGGCTAAGGAGATATTTCCAGGTATCTTCCGGTATGCCCCAGCCGGCCATCTGCCGGAATCTTTCAGCTACTTCTGTCGGGAGATCCTCACTCAGTGAATCGATATAATCATTCGCGAGGGGGATTGGAGGAGAATCGGTATCGGGATACATACGGTCGCGGCCGGGAAGCACCCTTTCGAAGATTGTTGTACCGTCTTCAAATGATTTTCTGGTCTCGTTGGGTACGCCCTGGAATGCCAGCATAAACCTCTCTTCAACAGTCTCAATTGCGGTTGGTATGTCGTCATCGGGGCCCCACAGTACAATCTGTGCATCGGCGCCGTTTGCCCCCACGAATTTGCGTATTGTCTTGAAGTCTGTGGTGATACTTTTCGGGTCGATCTCTTCTGAGTGGACCATGTTTGGTTTTTCGATGCAGGCGATCACCTTCAGCCTGTCTGATATCTCGTCGGCAAATATTTTGCCCGGCTGGGTAAAGTGCGACAGTATACCCTGGCAGTCAGGCAGGTTGATGGCAATCACCCTGTAGCCCTTGTCGAGAGCCTCCCTTATTTCAGCCGATTGTACCACGGTATCGGCGAACCCGATCTCCTTCCATGAGATTTTCCAGTTGTCGGTATTCGCGATCTTCTTCCTTAGCAACGACCGTATGTGAAGCAGTGCATACTGCCTGAATGATTCGTTGTGTGACAGTTCAGGTATCCATTTGTTATGCGCTACTCCCTTGATTTCAACCCTGCTGCCACCCTCACAGCTGACATTCACATCCTCCCGTCCGGCCCCGATTCCTGTTCTCACGAGACCTGAGCTGCGGTTGAGAAACCTTATATATTCTGCTGCCTCAGCAAGTTCGTCGGGTGTCTCCATATCGGGATATGTGACGGTCTCAATCAGGGGCATGCCCAGACGATCGGTCTTGTAGACACGCCTGTGTCCCACATCAGATATCTCGCGGCACGAATCCTCTTCAATGCTGAGCTGGATTACCCTGACCTTCTTGTTCTTAAGCTGGAGTTCCCCTTCCACCCCCAGGATGGCCGTTCTCTGAAAACCTGTCGGGATACTCCCGTCGAGGTACTGCTTGCGGGTAATATGGACTTCTCCAACGATGTTGAGCTTGCAGAGGAGAGATATCCTGAGTGCTATATCGAGAGCTTCCCTGTCGATTGGAAATGGCGGGGTGTCGTCAACCTCGTAGGTGCAGGCGGTCTCATTGTTTATGCGGTAGATAATCTCCTTCCGCGTCTTGAATTCCATCAGTGCTGTACCGTCATACACCCCCAGCTCACTAAGAGTTGGTCTCATGTGCCTTATAACCTCGGCATCGTAGTCGTTGTGGTCATGATATATTCCGGCCGGACAACGGCAGAAAAGCTTGCTTTTGGTATTTAGCTGCTGGTGGACTTCCAGTCCTGACTTGAATCCTATTCTTCGGTAATCGGCTAAGGTGGCTTTCTTACGTTCCACATAACCAATGGCCTTCATCGTTTTGGCATAGTTCCTGGCCGGGTTGAATTTCTCCATCTTTGTTTGCAAAATAGAGCAAGCAATTTAGCGAGTAACTTTGATTATTCAAAGTGTAGATAATCAGAAAGTTCGCAGGCTTTATTGATTACAATCGATTGGTCTGTTTGGGCAAAACAGGATAAGGATTTGTGGTTTGCGGCTTCAAAAAATAAATCAAAAGCCGTGAAGTAGCTAAAAAATTAGAATGTCAGGGTCAGTCGTATCTTATTGACTTTACCGGTGTGATTCTGCCGATAAGGCGGGCAGGGATAAGCAGCATCAGGATTATTGCGGCCATGGTTCCGGCATTGAGAATGATAATGTGAACAGGGTCGAGGTTTATCGGTACGGTACTGAGATAATACGAAGCCGGGTCGAGGCTTATGAACCCTGTTGTCTTCTGCAGCCAGGCGAGGCCGATACCTATGAGGTTACCCCAGAAGAGGCCTTTCCCCGTGAGCCATGCAGCCTGGTAGAGGAAAGCCTTGCTGATCAGATTGTCGCCCGCACCTACTGCCTTGAGGATTCCTATCATGTTGGTTTTCTCGAGGATCAGAATCAGCAGGCCCGACACCATATTGAAACCGGCCACAATAAGCATCAGTACAATGATTACAATTACGTTCAGATCCTGGAAATTGAGCCAGTCGAATATCTGCGGATACCGTAACCTTATGTTTGATACCTTGAGTCTCTCATCATCCTCGGTAATCTGGTAACCTATTGCATCGCGCACCACCCATGTGAGATACTCGAGGTCACGGAAATTGTCGATCACTATCTCGAAGCCGCTTACCTGGTCGTTTTCCCAACCATTGAGTCGCCTTATATGCCCTATGTCGCCGAATACATATATCCTGTCAAACTCCTCAAGACTGGTTTCATAGATTCCTGTTATCGTGAAGCGCCTTACCCTGGGCGGATCCTGCACGAAGTGCATTGCAAATGAGTCACCTGTCTTCAGCTCGAGCAGGTCGCACAGCTTTCTTGAAACCACCACGCTGTTTGTTGTTGCCGAGTCGTTCACTACGAATACCTCTCCCTCAACGAGGCTCGACGAGAAGAAGCTCCAGTCATAGTCGCTGCCCACTCCCTTCAGTACCACTCCCTGGATGTTTTCATTTGCCTGAATGATGCCTGCCTTTGTTGCAAAGACCTGTATATGGCTTATTCCCGGTACCTTTTCCACCTTCCCGATAAACTCCTGGCTCATGCTTACCGGCGCTGTTTCGTATGAGATGTTCGAATCGAAGTTTATGACCTGGATGTGAGAGCCGAAACCGGCTACCTTGTCGCGAATCTCCTGCTTGAAGCCTGTAAGTATCGATATTGCAAGTATCATAACCGCCAGACCCAAAGCGATGCCTGTGATGGCTATCACATTGATGGGTCTCGAAAAGGAGGTATCTCCTTTACGATCCTTAATGAGTCTTTTTGCTATGAAATAGGGTGTATTCATTTCATTAAAGGCTCAAAATTAATAAATTTGAACCAATAAGATAACTTGCCGCCGGTTATCAGGTGGCCCGATTATCACATTTACAGATTATTCAAAAAACTGAAACTATGAGAAAGATTGCATTTATCATTATTCTGGTGCCGCTTCTGGCATGTTCGCGCAACGGTGAGTCAGTGAAGGTGATGACAGGTGCCGACAGAATTGATCAGTACCTCGGGCTTCTCAGCGGCAAGGCTGTGGCACTGGCTGCCAACCAGACCACAATGGTCGGAAATACTCACCTTGTTGATACCCTGCTGAGCCTGGGGGTCGACTTGAAGGTCATTTTTGCACCTGAGCATGGTTTCAGGGAGATGGCGGCTGCCGGTGTACACATAACAGGAGGTATAGATGAAAGGACCGGGGTTAAGATTGTAAGCCTCTATGGCAGCAGGTTCAAGCCGACTCCCGAAGACCTTGAGGGTATCGATATTGTGATCTTCGACATACAGGATGTGGGGGCGAGGTTCTACACCTACATCTCAACCATGCACTATGTAATGGAAGCCAGTGCCGAGAATGGCATTGGTTGCATTATACTCGACAGGCCCAACCCGAACGGATTCTATTTTGACGGACCGGTGAGGGAACCGGGGTTTGAATCTTTTGTCGGAAAGCACCCGGTGCCCGTGGTACACGGTATGTCGGTGGGTGAGTACGCCCGCATGGTGAACGGAGAGGGATGGCTCGCCGGTGGTATTAAGTGCGACCTGACGGTTATCGAGTGCGTCGGGTGGACACATAAGGATATGTACGAGCTTCCGGTAAGGCCTTCGCCAAACCTGCCCAACCAGAACTCGATTTATCTCTATCCTTCAATATGCTTCTTCGAGGGAACCAGCATTTCACTTGGCCGTGGCACCGACTTCCCGTTCCAGGTTTTCGGGGCGCCGGAATTTGAGGGAATATATGGTTTCAGCTTTATGCCTGTAAGCAGGCCTGAGGCAGGCAATCCGCCACACAAGGACAAGATGTGCTATGGCCGCGACCTGCGTGATGCCACAGCACACGGGCTGGTGCCATCAGGCATACTTGACATGTCGTGGGTGATAGAAGCCTATAATGCATTCCCTGACAAGAGCAATTTTTTCAGGAACTACTTCGATACCCTTGCCGGAACACGCAAGCTGAGGGAGCAGATCGAGGCCGGAATGTCGGCTGAAGAGATCAGGGAGACCTGGAAGGAGGATCTCGAGGCGTTTGGAAGGATAAGGAGTAAGTATTTGTTGTATCAATAGGTATGGGGTGTGAGGTGTGAGGTGTCAGGTGTGGCGCGGGGTGAAGGGTGATTAATTAATAATTGGATTTATAATGAAGAGAGGGACAATATTATCGTTGCCGGTGCCGCAGGCGGCTGAGATAATGGCTGATGCAGGGTTTGAATGGGTATTGATTGACATGGAGCATTCATCGCTTGGTCTGGGTGAGGTACATAATATAATAAATGCCGCAGGCGACAGGTTGCTGAAGATAGTGCGTGTGCCGGGTAACGACGAGATATGGATAAAGCGGATTCTTGATCTGGGTTGTGACGGCATCCTGGTACCGATGGTTAACACACGCGAAGCCACAGAGGCGGCTGTTAGCTCTTCGCTATATCCTCCTGCGGGAAGAAGGAGTGTAGGCCTCAGTCGCGCTCACAGATATGGTCCGGGTTTCGGAGAGTACGTCGCCGGAGCCAACCGTAAACTGATTGTCATGATTCAGGTAGAGCATATCGATGCAGTGAGGAATCTTGACGATATCCTTTCCGTTAATGGGATCAGTGCGATATTCATCGGTCCCTACGACCTCTCTGCCAGCATGGGCCTGACAGGCCAGACAGGTCATCCTGAGGTTGTGGCAGCAATCGATACGGTTAAATCAAAGTGCAATTCTGCCCGACTGCCATGGGGCATATTCTCGTTAACACCGGAAGGACTCGATAAGCATATTGCCGACGGATGCACCTATGCCCTGTGCGCAACAGATTCCTTTATGCTGGCCGGAGAGGCAGCAAGGACCTCTGCCCGGTTAGGATCGGCTTCTTAGGTTCACTTTGCGGGAAGGAATGTTATCCTTATTCTGACAGTGTCGTTTACAGCTGTTCCTGACCTCATTGCCGGCGACCATCCGGGTCCTCTTGAAAGAAGCCTGACAGTCTCGGCAGAGTATGGCTCGCCGTTACTGCTGACAATTACAGGGGTCCCTTTCCTTCCTCTTAAGGAGACAGGAAGTAGGGCTTCAACTATGACCACCTGCATCCCCTCTTCATATTTTGGATTCCTGATATTCCTTCTGATATAGTCATGGAAGGCAGGGTAACCACCCACAGGCAGCGGCGGAGTATAGTCAGGTGACATCATGGAATCAGGCAGAACAATTTCTGATAGTTCTCCGGCAAGCATCAGGCCTTCAGCAGCCTGCTCCTGTTCTGCCGACCTTACTGCTGCTGTTACAGGTGTCTTCCGCCTTTCGCCGTAACCTACAACAATCACCTCATCGAGGGCTTTCATGTCAGGTTCCATCCTGATGCTTACCATTTCTGATTTATCGGCCTGCACAAGCAACTGTTTATATCCAACGAAGTTGGCTACCAGAATAATTGAGGTATCAGGTTTATCAGGAACCATAAGGATGAACCTTCCATCTGCACCGGTAACGGTTCCGGCAGCGGGTTGGCCTTTTATGTAGATGTTAACAAAGGGAAATGGTTTTCCGGTTTCGTCGGAAACCATCCCGGTTATCTTTCCTGCTTCTTCGACTTTCATTTGAATGGTGGCAACGAAAGGATCAATTATCAATGGTTGTACCACACCTGCAGCCTTAAGCAGAGTCTCTTTCACGGCAACTTCCCTGTCAGCAACCACACTTACCGATATTATTTCTGATCTTTCCTTCGAAGCATCTGCGGCAACCTGTTTTGTTACCGCGGTCAGTTTAAGGGAGTCTGCCCGGGGACGGGCAGTGTCATCCGAGGTTGCTGCAATCTTTTCTTCACCTCCGGGCTTTTCATCTCCTTTTTGTGTTCTCTCTTCAGCAACAGCAGGATGTGGCGGTGACAGCTTACCGGCGGGACGGAGCAGAACCACCGAGGTTACTATGAACACCAGCGCCACTGCGGCAATACCTGAGTAGAATACTATATTGCGCCTGGCTGAACGCGCATTGATCCTCTTCCTGAGAAGAGAAAGGTCAGAGGCTGCATCTGACGGGTCGAGCATGGATAAGCCTTCGGCGGCGTCTGCGGCGAACTGATCGCGCTGCATCTCCTTCTCAAAGGAGTTGCGCTCCCTGTCAGACATCTCTCCGGCAGCATACCGGAGGAGGTCCTCGCGTTTTCCGTTATTTTTCTTCATACCTGACATTTTTCCCCTCCAGGCAGATTTTAAGGTTTCTCTTACCGTTCTGCAGCAGGCTTTTCACTCTCTTTTCATCCGATCGCATTCTCTCTGCTATTTCACGGTAACATTTATTTTCGAAGTAGAAAAGTTCCACCGATTCTCTCTGCAACTGAGAGAGTTTTTCGATGCACTCCCTCAGAGCCCTGTCGGTTTCACTTCCTTCCCTGTCAACAGGATGCAGAAATGGCTCCGATTCCACAAATAATTCCTGTTCAATTGCCCATTCCTCATGCTTTGCCTTTCCCGATGCCTCTGACCTGAGAGCCATAAGACAGAAGTTTTTTGTTACCACATAGAGCCATGCCCTGAAATTATCGGGCCGGTGCCTGGCCGGTTCCGAGGCAATCTTCTCAAAAATGCCCATAACAGCATCCCGTGCTTCCTCCCTGTTCCGGAGGTACTTCATGCAAACACCGTAAACAAGATGCATGTACCTTGAATAGAGTTCTCCGAGTGCCTTAAGGTCGCCTCCTTCATGGAACCTGACGAGCAATTCCCCGTCAGAGAGTTCCCTGTTTTGTTTGCGCAGAATCCTTAAAGGCATGAAATCCAGATTGATCAGTTCTTAAGTCAGACATAAAAGTACTGATTTCTGTTTTTTTTCTGTTGATTTTATGGAATTATTCCTCAGGCAGCATCATGATGATGTAAACCAATTAATAACTGTAACAATGAAAAATTCAATAACAATTATGATCCTGCTGCTGATCGCTTCAGCAACAATGGCACAGACCCGGACAATAAGCGGTCTCGTGACAGATGAGAATGGCAAGTCGTTTCCGTATGTAAATGTCTTTGTTGAATCGAACAAATCGGTTTCGGCCGTTACTGACAGCCAGGGCAGATACAGCATTACAGTGCCTGAGAAATCTGTCCTGGTATTTGCATTTGTGGGGTATAAGACACAAAAGGTACAGACTGGCATTTCAGACATCATAAATGTTAAAATGGAGCCTGATCTTACCACACTCCAGGAGGTAATAACTGTTGGATATAATGCTGGCCGGCATAAGATTGTGACAGCGATGGAAATGTCGCCGGCCTCTGTCAGCAGGCCCGGATGGGGATATTATGATGCAATGGACAGGGAGGACTATTCGCGTATAAGGGAGTCAGGTTTCCACAGTGTGGCTCATAATCCCCTCTCGACCTTCTCGATTGACGTTGACAACGCGGCTTACTCAAATATTCGCAGGTTCCTCAATATGGGACAGATGCCTCCTGCCGATGCAGTGCGCATTGAGGAGATGATAAACTACTTTACCTACGACTATCCCGAGCCCTCAGGGAGTCATCCCTTTTCTGTTTATACCGAAGTTGCGACCTGTCCGTGGAACAGCAATAACATGCTTCTTCATATAGGACTAAAGGGAAAGAGTATTGAAAAGAGCAAGCTTCCGCCGTCAAACCTGGTGTTCCTGATTGATGTTTCGGGCTCGATGGATGCCCCAAACAGGCTGCCCCTGCTCAAATCGGCATTCCGTATGCTCGTAAATGAGATGAGGCCTTCTGACAGGGTTGCCATTGTTGTTTATGCAGGTGCAAGCGGTGTTGTTCTTGAATCGACTCCCGGAAGCAAAAAGGATGTAATAATATCTGCCCTTGACAGGCTTCAGGCCGGAGGATCAACAGCAGGAGGGGCGGGTCTCAGGCTTGCATACAGGGTTGCCCAGACGAACTATATCAAGGGAGGCAATAACAGGATTATCCTTGCAACCGACGGCGACTTCAACGTAGGCGTTACCAGCAATGCCGAACTGGAGAGGATGGTTGAAACAGAGCGTGAGAAGGGGGTTTTCATAACAGTGCTTGGATTTGGCATGGGCAACTACAAGGACAACAGGCTTGAGACCATTGCCAACAAGGGAAACGGCAACTATGCCTACATCGACAATATTCAGGAGGCGCGCAAGGTGCTGGTGCAGGAGTTTGGCGGTACACTTTTCACCATTGCAAAGGATGTGAAATTCCAGCTGGAGTTTAATCCTGCACATGTCCACTCATACCGGCTTATTGGTTATGAAAACAGACTGTTGGATGATGAGGACTTTAACGATGACCGGAAGGATGCCGGTGAGATGGGCGCAGGACATACAGTTACCGCACTTTATGAACTGGTGCCGGCTGGCCGTTCCGGTGCCAATCCACTGGTTGACCCGCTTAAATACCAGGCCGGTAATCGTCAGCCTGCGAGGTCACTGAATGATGAGATTGTTACCGTTAAGCTAAGGTACAAGGACCCTTATGGAGCCGAGAGCCGGATGTTCGAGGAGGTTGTAAAGAGCGGAGAGCGCAGTTTTGAGCGCAGCAGCGAGGATATGAGGTTTTCAGCTGCCATAGCTGCATTCGGTATGATGCTTAGGGATTCTGAGCATAAGGGAGATATTACCTATGACAGGATAATCGCGATAGCTTCAGGGGCCAGGGGTAATGACCCCGATGGCTACCGTGCTGAGTTTATCAGGCTTGTCTCATCGGCAGCAGGCTTAAGCTCAAGGCACAGGAATTGATTTGATGGCAGTATGATCAGATTTACCGGGGCGTGGTTTTGCAACTGCGCCCCGGCTGTTTCTGTATGGCTATCCATTCTCATTACCCATGGTCAGGGGTTGAACATTACTCTGCTTCAGATTGTTATAAAAATAGTTAAAAATGTATTAAAATCGTTTGGGCTGATGGCCCGCGCTGCTGCAGATCCTGAATAAATTCTATATTTGCACATCATGCGGAAAAGGTTCACCAGGCTGTTTTTTAAAGTTGCTGCCATCATGATGATTGCAGCCCTGGGAGCGTTCCAGTTCAACAGAACATCCAACCTTCATTACCATGTTGATGATTACGGAAGAGTTGTTTCACACTCCCATCCGTATGACAAATCAAAAGATGCCGGTCCGTTCAAGACTCATTCACATGGCAAGTGCGATATTACAATCCCCTCAGGGTCAATTGATATGTCGGTGGCGGAATGGTCGCAGGCAATATTGCAGGCTCCATCAGAAGAGGTCAGACAATACACAGATTACCTGGTGTCAAGGGAACAGGATGGACTCCACCCGATAAGGGGCAGGGCGCCTCCTTCCATTACCATTTAACCAGTTCCCCCGCGAGAGACTATTCTCTCAGTCTTCTGCTGCCGCGATCAATAAGGCAGAGGATACTTATGGAAACAAAATGGTAATTAATTTCAGGAACAATGAGAATTAGAAGATTTAGTGCATTACTTGCTATTGCCATGTTTTGCATTTCGATAATTGATGCCCAGACCAGGCGTACCGACGCCAATATTTTCGGACATGTGGTGTCGGAGGGCTCTCACGTGCCATTCGCCAATGTATATATTAAGGGTACAACCATAGGTGTTTCGACCGATGAGACCGGTCATTACAGAATGATCAATCTCCCTGTGGGAAGGCATGTTGTGGTTGCCCAATTCGTGGGTTACAAGCCGGCCGAACAGATCATTGTAATAGCACAAGGCCAGACAATAGAGGTTAACTTCGAACTTGAGTCAGACATGCTGGGCCTCGATGAAATAGTCGTGACTGCCGACAGGAATGACAAGAACAGGAAGGAGGCATCGTCAATAGTAAACACAATCACGCCCAGGATGTTTTCGTTCACACAGTCGGTAACCCTCAATGAAGGACTTGTCTTTTCTCCCGGGCTGAGGGTTGAGAACAACTGCCAGAACTGCGGATTCAACCAGGTAAGGATGAACGGGCTTGAGGGACCCTATTCGCAGATACTGATTAACAGCAGACCTGTTTTCAGTGGTCTTGCCGGGGTATATGGCCTTGAACTGATTCCCTCAAACATGATTGAAAGAGTTGAGGTTATCAGGGGTGGAGGTTCAGCCCTCTATGGCAGCAATGCCATAGCCGGTACCATTAATATTATACTGAAGGACCCCATAAGGAATTCGTTTGAGATCAACAGTACCGGAGGACTGACCGGTCTGGGTATTGCTAGCAACGGAGGGCTGGCCCGCGATTACAACGTCGGGGTAAACAGCTCAGTTGTCTCAGCCGACAGTAAGACGGGCCTCTCAGTATTTGGATTCAGCAGGGGAAGGGATCCTTATGATGCAAACGGAGACTCCTTTTCGGAGATCGCAATGATCGACAATACAACAGTAGGTGCCAGGGCATTTCACCGTTTCGGGAACAGGAGCAAGCTGGCTATCGATCTGTTCAACATAAGGGAGGAGCGAAGGGGAGGCAACAAGTTCGACATGGTATATCATGAGGCTGATATTGCCGAGGCGGTCACTCACAATATTAACAACGCCGCTGTGACCTACGACAGGTTTTTCAGGGACTTTGACAAGCTGTCTGTGTTCTTCTCGATGCAGGACGTGGCGAGGAAGTCCTACTACGGAGCCAATAAGTCGCTGAAGGATTATGGCAAGACAGATGGCTTTACCTGGGTGGGTGGAGCACAGTACAATCTCGATGCCGGTGAAAGAACCAGTATTGTATCAGGCCTGGAGTTAAGAAAAGAGAAGCTCACTGACACCAAGCTTGGTTATGCTGACTTTGAGAACGCTGTGATCGAAGATGGAGTGATTGTAAGCGTGCCCCATACTGAAAATACGATTGTTGCATGCCAGACTTTTACAACAGGCGGATTCTTCTCACAGGTTGAGCAGGGAATAGGAAGGCTGCGGCTTTCAGGCGGATTACGGTTCGATCTGTACGAGGTGAAATGCAACCTGACGGGAGAGAGAGAGCCGGGTGTGGTGCTTAGTCCGAGACTGAACCTCCTATATAATTTCTCAACATCCCTTCAGGGAAGAGTCTCCTACTCACAAGGGTATCGTGCCCCGCAGGTGTTCGATGAGGATCTCCACATTCTGACCTCAGGCCTTAGGCAGGTAATAATCAGAAACGATCCTGATCTTATAAGAGAGAAAAGCCATAGTTTCATGGGGTCGCTGGATTTCAACCGCAAGGTGGGTTCAGTTAACCTCAACCTGCTCGCAGAGGGCTTCTACACGAGGCTGCAGGATCCGTTTGCCAATGAGTTCGGAACTCCCGATGAGAATGGCACCGTAATATATATAAGGAGTAATGCTGCTGAAGGAGCGACGGTAAGCGGTGTTAACCTTGAAATGAACATGATTCCGGTTGCCGGTGTCACCATTTCTGCAGGTGCCACACTGCAACAGAGCAAATTTGACACACCTGTTGAATTTGACGAGCGCAGATTTTTCAGGACACCCGACAGGTATGGATTCGCCACCATTAACTGGCAGCCCGCCAGGAAATTCGAAGCATCTCTGACAGGAACATACACCGGCCCAATGCTGGTTCCCTACTTTGGAATGCTGTCACCTGATCCTGAAGAAGGTATGCTTATCAGAAGTAACTCGTTCCTCGATCTGGGTTTCAACATCAGGTATGATATCAGGCTCAACGGCAGCCGTGCCCAGCTGTTCGGCGGAATGAAGAATCTCTTTAACGCTTATCAGAAAGATTTCGACACCGGACTGGACAGGGACCCTGGATTTATATATGGTCCGCTGGCACCACGCTCTGTTTACCTTGGTATCAGAATAGGAATCTTTTAGCAAGGTTAGAAACCCGATCGGCATTAAGAAAAACCGGTTGGTATACAAAAGAAAAAGTTCCGGGAGAACCCCGGAACTTTTTCTTTTACAGTAACACTATGTATCAGATATCTTCTATATCAGTTTAACGTTTACTGCATTTAGGCCTTTTTTGCCTTCTGTGAGTTCGAATGTTACCTCGTCACCTTCGGAGATGCGGTCTTTCAGACCAGTAGAGTGTACAAAATACTCCTTGCCTGTTTCTTCTTCCTTAATGAAGCCGAAACCTTTTGACTCATTGAAAAATTTAACAATTCCTTTATTCATGATGTTGATTAATTATTACCCGGCAAAGGTATTAAAAAAATCGAGAAAGCAATAGAACAGCGATAAAAGCTGTCAGATTGTCCTTCCGGGGTACTTCACAAGAGCCTGTGCCAATGACTCCATGGCGTTCTTAAGGTCTTCAATCTTAAGGACATAGGCTATGCGAACTTCGTTTTTTCCGCTACCCGGCGTTGAATAAAAACCCGAGGCCGGAGCCAGCATCACAGTCTGGTTCTTATGTTCAAACTCCTCAAGAAGCCACTGTGAGAACCTGTCAGCGTCATCAACCGGCAGTTTTACAACGGTGTAGAAGGCTCCCTTTGGCTTTGGGCAATAGACTCCCGGCATCTTGTTCAGTGCCTCCACCATATAGTCGCGCCGTGTTATATACTCATCATAGACGTTTTTGAAATATTCCGCAGGCGTGTCGAGAGATGCCTCTGCAACTATCTGTCCCAGTCCCGGAGGGCTGAGCCTCGCCTGTGCGAACTTCAGTGCTGTTGCCACAACCTCGCAGTTCTTGCTTATCAGAACCCCGATCCTTACACCGCACTCACTGTATCTTTTTGATACTGAGTCTAGCAGTATCACATTTTGTTCGATACCCTCAAGGTGCATAGCAGAGATATGCTTTTCTCCGTCATAGCAGAACTCGCGGTAAACCTCGTCTGAGAAGAGGAACAGGTCATGCTTCTTAACTATGTCGCGAATCTTGTAAAGCTCATCGCGCGAATAGAGGTAGCCGGTAGGGTTGTTCGGGTTGCAGATTATTATTCCCTTGGTTTTGGGGGTAATCTTCTTCTCTATCTCTTCAATGGGAGGCAGGGCAAAATCCTCCTTTATGTATGATGTCACCGGTACCACGGTAACCCCGGCGGTGGTTGCAAATCCGTTGTAATTGGCATAAAACGGCTCGGGTGTAATCACCTCATCACCAGGGTTAAGGCATGTCATTAGTGCAAAAAGCACAGCCTCGGAACCTCCGGCGGTGACTATCATGTTTGTATGGTCGATATCGATGTTGATGCCCTGGTAGTACTGCGCAAGTTTCCTGCGGTAAGACTCATTACCGGCTGAGTGTGAATACTCCAGCACCTTCAGGCTGATGTTCCTGAGCGCCTCCATCGCCACCTCCGGCGTTGGAATATCGGGCTGCCCGATATTGAGATGATAAACCTTGCGACCCTTTCTTTTTGCTTCTTCTGCATATGGAACCAGCTTTCTTATCGGGGAAGCCGGCATTGCTTTGCCCTTTTCTGATATTGATGGCATGATTATCTGGTATTGGTTAATATATCCTACAAATTTAAAAAAAATCAACCCGCCTGTCCATGACTTCAGTCAACATGGGTAAATATTTTTAATTTTGATGGTTAACAAACTACAAATATGCAACATACTTTACGATTGAGGCTCATCATACTGACGCTTCTTATTGCGGGAACCGGGGCCACCATCTCAGGGCAGAGAGGTCACAACAGCAAAATTAAGTGGGAAAAGGAGAAGATCGCTCCCGGCCTGGTACTAAAAACAGCTCAGGTGATACCCGGCGACAGCCTGCCACAGAATCTGAATATCCTTTTAGTAAACACCCGCAAGCGTGATATCGCAATTGTATATAGTCCCGACAAAGGCAGGCGACTAACCGGGGTGCAGGCTGAGGAGGCAGGAGGCATTGCGGCAGTCAATGCAGGCTTCTTCAACCCTGCCGGAGGCTCGGTCACATACCTGCGCACCGGGGGAATTATTGCCGATGCCGACACCGCCGGGGCCTGGCCTAGGAATGTGAACCTTAACGGGGCATTGATGGTAAACAGAAGCGGTGAGGTCACGATAATGAAGAAGATGACCAACCAGTGGTATGACGACAATCGCCATCAGGTCGACGTACTGGTAACGGGACCGCTATTGGCAGAGGGAGGAATGATAAGCGAACTTCCTGCAACCTCGCTGGTAACGGCAAGGCACCCACGCACTGCAGTCGGAAAGGCAGGCCGGAAAAAGGTTATCCTTCTGACAGCAGACGGAAGGTCAGATCAGGCAGCCGGATTAACCCTACACCAGCTGGCCGGGCTGATGCTTTACCTGCGTTGCAGCGAGGCGCTCAACCTCGACGGTGGAGGTTCGTCCACCATGTGGATAAGAGGCAAGCCTTTTGGCGGAGTGGTCAATATGCCCAGTGACAACAAGCTGTTTGACCATGAGGGAGCGAGAGCAGTCTCCAGTATAGTGATCGTAAGGTGAGTGATCGGAGAAAGCTAACGTTCACAGAGATCACAGAGATCACAGAGATCACAGTGTTTGCAGAGATCACAGGGCTCATGGAATATCCCCGGTTCAGACGGGAAGAAATTCGTTACCTCTGATGTTTTTTTATAGATTTGCACTCTGAATTGAGAATCACTGCTATTACTATGAATATTCCCACAAAGTACGAACCGGCAGGAGCCGAGGCAAAATGGTACAAATACTGGCTTGAGAATGGTTTTTTCAGAAGTGTTCCCGATGAGCGGGAGCCTTACACTATTGCGATACCCCCACCGAATGTGACGGGCGTGCTGCACATGGGCCACATGCTCAACAATACCATTCAGGATGTGCTGGTAAGGCGGGCTCGTATGACCGGGAAAAACGCCTGCTGGGTGCCGGGAACCGACCATGCATCGATTGCAACAGAGGCGAAAGTGGTAGCCAAGCTGCGGGATGAAGGAATTGACAAGCGTGAAATAGGACGGGAAAAATTCATGGAGCATGCGTGGGAGTGGACTCACAAGCATGGCGGAATCATTCTCGAGCAGCTTAAGAGACTTGGTGCGTCATGTGACTGGGAAAGGACCCTCTTTACCATGGATGACGAGCGGTATGATTCGGTAATCAGGGTATTTATTGACCTCTACAATAAGGGTTTGATATACAGAGGCGTAAGGATGGTCAACTGGGATCCCCAGGCCAAGACTGCAGTATCAGACGAGGAGGTGAACTATACTGACGAAAATTCGAAGCTTTATTATGTAAAATACCGGATTGCCGGGACCGATGAGTTCATCTCTGTCGCCACCACAAGGCCGGAGACCATACTTGGTGACACTGCAGTATGCGCCAATCCCTCCGATGAACGTTACAGACACCTGAAGGGCAGAAAGGTGATAGTTCCGATGGTGAACCGCGAGGTTCCGTTCATCTTTGATGAGTATGTCGAGCAGGAGTTTGGCACAGGATGCCTGAAGATAACACCGGCACATGACATCAACGACTATGAAATAGGACTGAGGCATAACCTTCCTGTCATTGATGTTTTCAACGAAGACGGTACAATGAGCGAACAGGCTCAGCTGTTTGTCGGAAAGGACAGGTTCGAGGCTCGCGAGCTGGCTTATCGTGAACTTGAAATGAGTGGTTCCCTGGTACGGGTTGAGAATTACAAAAACAAGATAGGTCGTTCTGAGCGTACCAACGCGGTTATAGAACCGAGACTTTCGGTGCAGTGGTTTCTCAGAATGGAGGAGCTGTCAAAACCGGCGCTCGATGCAGTACTTAACGGCGATGTTACCATTTATCCGAAGAAGTTTGTAAATGTCTACCGCCACTGGATGGAGAATGTACGTGACTGGTGCATAAGCCGTCAGCTCTGGTGGGGACACAGGATACCGGCATGGTATTATGGAGATGGCAAATTTGTCGTGGCCGCCGATGCGCAAAGCGCCCTGGAACTTGCAAGGAATGAGAGCGGAGACAATTCACTCACTGAATCATCACTGAAGCAGGATGAGGATGTGCTTGACACCTGGTTCTCAAGCTGGCTGTGGCCCCTTACCTGTTTCAATGGTATCAGTGAACCGGGAAACAGGGAGATGAAGTACTATTATCCTACCAACGACCTTATAACTGCACCCGAGATACTCTTCTTCTGGGTTGCAAGAATGATAATTGCCGGATATGAGTATACCGGCGAGAAGCCCTTCAGCAACGTCTATCTTCACGGGCTGGTCAGGGACAAGATGCGTCGCAAGATGTCAAAATCGCTTGGCAATTCCCCTGAGCCGCTGAGACTTATTGATACTTATGGTGCTGATGGTGTAAGGGTAGGGATGCTTCTCTGCTCTCCCGCAGGTAATGACCTGCTTTATGATGATTCGCTTCCCGAGCAGGGCAGGAATTTCTGCAACAAGATATGGAATGCCTTCAGGCTTGTTAAGGGATGGGAGCGTGACGAAACACTTGCACAGCCTGAATGGTCGGCAGAAGCTATTGGCTGGATGAGGAATGTTACCGATGCAGCCCTTGAGGAACTTGATCAGCACTTCGGTAAATTCAGGATATCGGCAGCGCTGATGACCTGTTACAGGCTTTTCTGGGATCAGTTCTCATCATGGTATCTTGAGATAGTGAAGCCTTTGTCAGGCAAGAAGATTGACGCAACAACCCATGACGCAACGCTGGAGATATTCGACAGGCTGCTGCGGATGATGCATCCTTTTGTACCATTTCTTACAGAGGAGATATGGCAGCTGCTTGATGAAAGAAGACCCGGCGAAAGCATCATGATATCGACAATGCCCGTTGCAGGCAGGGTTAACCGGAAGATGCTGGCCGATTTTGAGATGGCCTGCCAGATAGTCAGTTCGGTGAGGATGGTAAGGAAGGAGAAGAACATACCCAACCGCGAGACTGCAGACCTTTATGTGGTTTCTTCTGCCGATGACTTTAAACGGTATTTCCCGACGGTTGTGAGTCGTCTTTGCAACATCGCGACCATTCATTACACAGACTCGAAGATTGCGGGGGCGGCTTCATTCATGGCCGGTACACTCGAATTCTTTGTCCCTCTGAAGGTAGCCATCGATGTTGAAGCTGAAAGGGATAGACTTGCGAAGGAGATAGCTTATTATCAGGGCTTCCTTGATTCGGTCAACGGTAAACTGTCAAACAGCAACTTTGTTTCCAATGCCCCCGAAAAGGTGGTTGAAACCGAGAAGAAGAAGCGTGCCGACTCAGAGGCGAAGCTTGCAGCCCTGAAGAATCAGCTTGACGAGCTTGGCTGAGGAACAGCATCAGGGCTCAGGCCGCTTTACATAATAATCCTGGTCAACCTTTATCAGTTCCCAACTGTCATTGAGAATAAGTGTCCAGTCGTCACCTGAAGCATGATTTCTTGAGATTTTGATATTCCGTGCCGGAACCCTGAGCTCTTTCAGGTTATGTGATACCAGGCATCCCGACTGGTGTACGACCAGCTTGCCCCAGTTGTCAGACACTCTCAGGGACTTGTAGATGGTGCCAAGGGTGTCGAGGGTATTGGGGTCATCGGGCTCGAATCCGAATGCCGGACTCTGAAGCTGGAAGTATACTACAGGCTTCTCGGTAAAGGCACTTAGCTCCTTATTCATAGCCTCCTTGATTCGCCTTTCACGTTCGGCCTCCTCTTCCCTTATGCTGTCGATGTCGTAGTTTATTGCGATACTACCTGCCACATCCCTGACAATATCAGGCAGGGTGATGTCATACAGTCTGGCAGTGAGTTTTCCAAGGTCGGTGTTGTCAGCATCGATCGATGCCAGTGAAAAACCCTTGTCTTTGAGCAGGTATGCATAGAGGGCTCCGTGTATGAACCCGAATGACTGACCGAATGACCGGTACCTGTAGTATTCATTGATTCCTGCCAGCAGCCTCTGCCTTTGTTCCTCAACCGAGCCGGTGCAGAGCCTGGTATATGTAAAGGTCGCCAGGCCCTCATAGTTTTCGAAGCGGAGCTCATCATTTACGTATGATGGGAATGCCTCATGCCTTGCACCCCTGAAGATAAGCGCGTCGCGGATGGCGAGGTCACGCATCTCTTCATCATCTGATGAGATGGCCTTGTGCAGGGCCTTCCATTCGAGTTTCAGCCACAGGCGGGCATTTTTTTCGTTCATATGCCTGTTGTTGAAAGAGCGGGGTGAAATGCCCTTTCTTTTCTGCATGGCGTGGGTAAAGGCATGAAAGGCATAGGCCTTGATCCGGTATTCGTCCTCTCTTGATGGTACCGGAACCATGGCAAAAGTTGTACTGCCGAAGTCAATGGCTACCACATCTATTATCTTCTCTTTAGGATAGAGACCTGTCCAGACACCATCCTTAAGCTTGAGCAAACCCTCTGCATCAGGTGCCGAAGCAACTATCCTTCTTGACTCCCTCTCAACAAACATCACCGGAATACAAAGGTCAGTACCCCAGAGCTTTCCGCCATCGCGGTCACATATGGCTCGAATCTCACTGAAATAGTAGAGTGCTCTCTCCGGGGTCAGGTATGTAGCCGGTGGTTCGTTCCTGCATGAGCCTAAAAGGCAGATAATCAATATAACCGGCAGACTGTATCTCATTTTATAACTCATTTTGCAGAGCCAAAATTAATAAAAATGGAACAATTTAAAACAAATTAACAATTAAGAGTGATAATAGCTGTTCAGATCAACATTCAAATCATGATAAAGGTAATTTGGAATAGTGGGTTTAATTAATATTTTTGCTGTTTGCATTTTAATACACAAACAATATGAAAAACAACGAGATAACTTTAAACCCCAATGAATTGGTTCAATTTCTCAAAAAGCCTGCAGGAGAATTTACCAGGGAGGATCTGATAAAATTCATTGAGGCACGATCGATAAAGAGTCTGAATTTCAGGTATGTGGCAGAAGACGGTAAGCTGAAGGCGCTTAACTTTGTGCCTCACAATCGCGAACACCTTGAAACAATTCTGTTCGCAGGCGAGAGGGTTGACGGCTCAAGTCTCTTCTCGTTTGTTGAGGCGGGTTCAAGCGATCTCTATGTGATTCCGAGATACAGGACGGCCTTCCTGAATCCCTTTGCCGAGGCCCCGACTCTTGAGATACTTTGTTCGTTTTATGACAATTCGGGTAGGCCACTTGAGAGTTCACCTGAATATATACTCCGCAAGGCGCATAAGAAGTTTACCGAGCAGACAGGCTTTACCATCAAGGCCCTGGGCGAACTTGAATACTATGTGCGGTCGTACAGCGATGAATTATATCCGCTGGTTGACCAGAAGGGTTACCACCAGTCGAAGCCGTTTGCAAAGTTTGAGGATTTGCGGGTAGAGGCGCTGGAGCTCTGTGCCCGGGCAGGATGCTGGATCAAGTATGGTCACTCTGAGGTAGGCAGCTTTACAAAGGATGGTGAGGATTTTGAGCAGCATGAGATCGAGTTCCTTCCCACAGATGTGGAGGTTGCTGTCGAGCAGATGCTGATTGCAAAATGGATACTCCGCATGCTTGGTTACCAGTATGGTGTGGAGGTAAGCTTTGCACCGAAGATTACCGTTGGAAAGGCAGGCTCAGGAATGCATGTTCACCTTATGATCGAAAAGGACGGACAGAACCTGCTGATAGAGAATAACCGCCTGAGCGACACCGCCAGGAAGGCAATTGCCGGAATCCTTGACATTTCAAAGGCCCTTACTGCTTTCGGAAACACAATACCGACATCTTACCTGAGGCTCGTGCCGCATCAGGAGGCTCCCACCAATATCTGCTGGGGCGACCGCAACAGGTCGGTACTTATCAGGGTGCCCCTCGGCTGGATTGGTGCCTCGGATATGATCAGGGATGCAAACCCCGGAGACAAGACTCTTCTCGAAGAGGGAACCTCAAGGCAGACTTTTGAGATACGATCGCCTGACGGCTCGGCTGATATCTATTGCCTGATGGCGGGTCTGGTGACCGGAATAAGGCATGGTCTTGAGATGGATAATGCACTGGAGACGGCTGAGCGGCTGTATGTCGACTACAACATTTTCAAGGAGCCCGCGAAGGCTGCAAAGAAGAAGCTTGAGGCTCTGCCTGCTTCATGCTGGGATTCCGCAGACGCCCTGCTTGCACAGAGGGAGATATTTGAAAGAGACGGCATCTTTCCGGCAGGAATGATAGACAATATTGCCAGAAAGCTCAAGGCATTTGAAGACAAGGATCTTAGCGAAAGACTTTACGGAAAGCATGATGAGATACACGAACTAGTCATGAAGTATCTGCATTGCAGCTAGGGTGTCAGTACACTTTAAGGCTCATGTCGAGGCTTTTGATATGATGAGTCAGGGCGCCGACTGAGATATAATCCACCCCGCATAGGGCATAGTCGCGTATATTGGCCAGGGTGATGCCACCCGATGATTCTGTTTCAACTCTGCCATTGACTATTGAGACACCTTTT
>CAYUOS010000002.1:0-48009 GCA_964446435.1 uncultured Rikenellaceae bacterium
TAAACGGAACCGAGCCGAAGGCGAGCTCGCGACCGAATGGGAGCAAAACGGTAAAACGGAACCGGGCCGAAGGCGAGTTCGCGACCGAATGGGAGCAAAACGGTAAAACGGAACCGGGCCGAAGGCGAGTTCGCTGACGAACGGAAACAACCGGGCTGTGTAGCGATGACATAATATTTATTAAAAAAAAAGAGAGAATAACAGATGGCGATAGTAAAACCATTCCGGGGATTAAGACCTCCCCGGGAGATAGCGGCAGAGCTGGCTTGCCTGCCTTATGATGTGATGAACAGCGAGGAAGCTGCAAGGATGGCCGAAGGAAAGAAGAGTTCACTGCTTCATATTACAAGGTCGGAGATAGATCTTCCACCCGGAACAGATGTACATTCTGATGATGTATATGCCAGGTCGGTTGAAAACTTTCAGAAATGGCAGAAGAATGGATGGCTGGTAAAGGATGAGGAGCCCATGTTCTACATCTATGCCCAGACTATGGAGGGCCGCACCCAGTATGGTATAATGGGATGTGCATCAGTTGATGACTACCTCGAAGGCAAGATACTGAAGCATGAGCTTACCCGGCCAGACAAGGAGCAGGACAGAATGATACATGTAAAGGTAAATGAGGCCAACATAGAGCCGGTCTTCTTTACATATCCTGCCGTAAAAGAGATTGATGAAATCGTTGAGTCGTTAATCTCCGGTGAGAAGCCTGAATATGACTTTGTTGCTGAAGATGGTTTCGGTCACCATTTCTGGGTGGTACGAGACAGGGGTACCAACCGAAGGATTGAAGAACTGTTCAGAAAGAAGGTTCCATATACCTATGTGGCTGACGGTCACCACAGGACTGCGGCTGCCGCACTTGTAGGGAAGGAAAAGCGTGAGGCAAATCCCGATCATAAGGGAGATGAAGAGTACAACTTTTTCCTTGCAGTTCATTTTCCGGCAAATCAGCTGAGGATCATTGACTACAACAGGGTAGTGAAAGATCTTAACGGGCTTTCTGCAGAGGAATTCCTCAGGAAGATTGACAGTGGATTTGTTGTCATCGAGAAGGGCAGCGAAATATATAAGCCATCAAAGCTACATGAGTTTTCTATGTACCTTGAGGGAAAATGGTATTGTCTGATTGCCAGGGATGGGACCTTCAATGATGATGATCCTATCGGTGGTCTCGACGTTACAATCCTATCAGACCAGATACTGGCGCCGGTTCTTGATATACAAGACCTCAGACGTTCAAAAAGAATCGATTTTGTTGGAGGTATCAGAGGTCTTGGCGAACTTAGCCGAAGAGTTGATTCGGGCGAAATGAAGGTGGCTTTTGCGTTGTATCCGGTGTCGATGGATCAGTTGATAAGGATTGCTGATACAGGGAACATCATGCCTCCCAAAACAACATGGTTCGAGCCTAAACTACGCAGCGGACTGGCAATTCATCTATTAAAATAGAATCATGTAAAACTCTGAATGGTGGCTATTACTTAAGTTTAACCCCGATTCAGGAGAGATAATGCTCACAATTAAAAAAAAGAGAGGCTGACACTTTGAGACAGCCTCTCTTTTTTTGTTATTTTTGGAACGGGACATGTAGCTCAGGATATGCATACAATTGCTCATAACATTGCGTTTCTCAGGAATTCCTTACCTGACAGGGTAACCATTGTTGCAGTCTCAAAAACCAAGCCGCCAGCTATGATTATGGAGGCATATGAGGCCGGTCAGAGGGTTTTTGGTGAGAACAGGGTGCAGGAACTGATGTCGAAGAAGGATTATCTTCCCGCCGATATCAGTTGGCATCTGATCGGTCATCTCCAGACCAATAAAGTAAAGTATGTGGCTCCTTTTATTTCGATGATAGAGTCTGTAGACAGCTATAAACTGCTTAATGTAATAAACAGGGAGGCCGCTAAGATCGGAAGAAAGATTAATTGCCTTCTTCAGATACATATTGCAACCGAAGAGTCGAAGTTTGGATTCAGTATCGGAGAGGTTGAAGATATGCTTAATGACAATGAATTTGCAAGCCTCTCAAACGTCAGTATCTGTGGTGTGATGGGAATGGCTACATTCACTGATAACCAAGACATTATCAGAGCTGAATTCAGGCAGCTCAAAGAATACTATGATAAAATAAAGGAAGACTATTTTGCCGAAAGCGAGGACTTCAGGGAATTGTCAATGGGAATGTCAGGTGACTACCTCATTGCAGTTGAAGAAGGAAGTACCATAATAAGAGTGGGAAGCCTGATTTTCGGAGAAAGATGATATTTTTGGAACTGAAAATAAAAAGGAAATGGACAGACTTAAAACAACCTACCTTGGATTGCCGGTAAACAGTCCGCTAATAGTAAGCAGCAGCAGCCTCACATCAACCCCCGACAGGCTTAAGGAAGCTGAAGATTGTGGAGCAGGAGCAGTGGTACTGAAATCATTGTTTGAAGAACAGATAAGCCACTATTCCAACATTCTGTCAGAAACTGAATCATATCCTGAAGCCGGAGACTATATAGCGTACTACACAAGATCAAAGAGCGTAGAAGAGTATCTTACGCTTATCAGAACGGCTAAGGAAAGTCTTGGGATACCTGTAATACCCAGCATAAACTGTATCACCGCCGAAGAGTGGATTGATTTTGCAAGGAATATTGCTGCAGCCGGGGCCGATGCACTTGAAGTAAACCTGTTCTTTTTGCCGGTAGACAGCAGAACCTCACCGGCCGATGCTGAAAAGGTCTATTACTCACTTGTTGAGAGATTGTTGAAGGTTATTGACATTCCCGTTGTAATGAAGCTGGGCCCGAGATTCTCAAATATTCTCTATACAATTGATCAGTTATACAGAAGGGGTGTAAAAGGGGTTGTGCTCTTCAACAGGTTCTATGAGCCCGACATTGATATTGAGCACCTTAATATTATTCCTGCACCCGTATTCAGTACTTCATCGGAAAGGAGATATGTTCTCAGATGGATTGCGATGGCAAGCTCACTTGATATAAATATCGACATCTCAGCGTCAACCGGTGTCCACAGCGGTGATGACGCAATAAGGTATCTGCTCGCAGGTGCTGATACGGTACAGGTTTGTTCAGTCCTTTACAATAATGGAATAGACCACCTTAAGAAGATGAACCGCGATATCTCAGGCTGGATGGGCGAGAAAGGCTTTGCCAGAATAGAGGACTTCAGAGGTAAATTAAACTACCTGAATTTCCAGAAGCCCTCTGTATATGAAAGGACGCAGTTCATGAAGTATTTTTCAAGCCATGATTAGCCCTCAGGCTGAGGTTGAAAAACTTTTTGAATTAATAAAAATATTATGCTAATTTAGTGGGATATTTAAACAGAAACCTAAAATTTCAAACATGAATAGCAAGTTAGTCACCAGAACCATCCTCTATGCTGCATCAATACTGTTTTTTGCAGCTGTTTTGTCAGGCTGCGGAGACAGGGGTAAATCCGATCAGGGCAAAACCCGAATTGACCTGGGAAAAGAGGACCTTCAGATACTTGATGATATCAAGCAGGCAGAGAGGATATTCAGATCACTTCCATCACCATTGGAGTCTGCAATGCTTATCAGATCAGCAGGAGCCCGCTTCGACAAGGATCTGCTAAATCCTGTAGACAATGCCTCTAACTATACAACCAACAAAAGTATGGCGCTGAACCTGGGTATTTACACCTGTGATCTGAGTTTTGCCAGCCTCTATGACCAGACAGCGATCATAATAAACTACATGAATGCAGCAAAGAAGATGGCCGACGGACTCGGAATCCTTGACGCAATAAACCAGGAGACAATTGAAAAGCTCGAGGAGAACATCAACAATACTGATGTTATTATGGAGATAGTCTCCGAGACATTCCTGAATTCAAACAGCTACCTTGAGGATAATGAGCAGCCCGCCATCGCAGCGACTGTACTGGTAGGAGGTTGGATAGAGGGACTCTATATTGCTACTCAGCTGGTTGACATGAATGATTTTGAGAACAATAAGCTTGTTTCAACAATCGTTGACCAGAAGCTGTCAATTGGCATTCTTTTCGACCTGCTGAAGGATAATGCAGGCCATCCGGCTATCGATGAACTGCTGACCCAACTTGACGGCCTCTACAAGGTATTTGACAAGATTAAACTGACTTCCACACCAATAACAACTGAGGTCGACCGCCAGACCAATGTTACAATACTTAAGTCTGAGGTGAAAACAGACATGACGAAGAAAACGTTCGAGGAGCTGAGAAGCACAGTCGCCTCTATCCGGAACTCATTCATCAAATAAATCTGAGAGTTATGAAGTTACTGAGAATAATTCCACTTTTACTGATCTTCGTTGCATACGGTGCTGATTCAAGTGCACAGTGCAAGGGATTTGCAAAGAAGATTTGTCTCCCGGAGCTGGGTTCCTACACGCATGATGGAAACTATCATGCTGCCGTTCTGGTTGAAGGCGAAGAGGCTGAACTCTATAAGACCTTCTATGCTGACATGGATTACAGGGTTGCGGTATGTGGAGCAGACAACCTTCCGAATGTAGAGTTCAGGATTCTTGATGCAAACAGGAATGAGCTCTATTCCAGTAGGGATTCCGGCTCGAAGGTATGGGACTTCAAACTGCAATCAAGTCAGCAGCTCAAACTTGTCGTTAAGGTAACAACTCTTAGCCAGCCAGGAGAAGCCCCTGCAAGTGGTTGTGTGTCTATAATGTTCGGGTTTAAGCTGAAGTAAGCTAAAGGTACTTGCCGGTATGTGACTTACGGCAGCCTGTAATCTGGTCAGGCGTGCCCTCAAAGACTATCTGACCTCCCTTCTCTCCCCCTTCAGGACCGAGGTCAATTATCCAGTCAGAGTTCCTGATAACCTCAGGATTATGCTCAATGAGAATTACTGAGTGACCGTTTGATATCAGAGACTGGATAGACTGAAGCAATTTCGATATGTCATGAAAATGAAGGCCGGTTGTGGGTTCATCGAAAATGAACAGAATATGACCTGCGCTTCTTTCCTGTCCGATGAAATATGCAAGTTTCACTCTCTGGCTCTCACCACCAGAAAGCGTTGCTGACGATTGACCCAGCTTAACATATCCCAGGCCGACACTTGCAAGTGGATTTAGTTTTTCGGCAATTCTTTTTGCAGTCTTGTCGCTGCTGGCTTTGAAGAAGGCAATAGCATCATCGATAGTCATTTCAAGGATATCATAAATATTCTTACCCTGGAACCGTACTTCAAGCACATCCTTCTTGAACCTTTTTCCCCCGCAGGTTTCGCAGACAAGTTCAACATCAGCCATAAATTGCATTTCGACCTTGATGATGCCTTCGCCCTGACACTCTTCACAACGGCCGCTTTCAACATTAAAGGAGAAGTGGGCAGGCTTGAATCCCATTTGTACTGACGCCTGCTGGTCGGCAAACAGCTTTCTTATCTCATCATAAGCCTTAAGGTATGTAACCGGGTTCGACCGGCTTGATTTTCCGATCGGGTTCTGGTCGACCAATTCGATGGAGGTTACTGAGTCAATATCTCCCTCTATCGATCCGTGTTCCCCGGGACGGTCAGATGCTCCGTTAAGTCTCCTGTTCATTGACTTGTAAAGGATGTCATTTACAAGAGTCGATTTTCCTGATCCACTGACACCTGTAATACATGTAAGAACATGTAGCGGAAACCTTACATTTATGTTTTTGAGATTATTTTCCCTTGCGCTCCTGACCTCAATATAACTGTTCCATTTTCTTCTTCTTGCCGGAACCCCGACTTCCATTCTGCCGGAAAGATATTCAGCGGTTAGGGAATTGCCTGAACGACATTCTTCCAGTGTGCCGCTGAAAACAATCTCGCCCCCGTTGCGCCCTGCGAGTGGACCAAGGTCGATTATCATATCTGCAGCCCTCATAATCTCCTCTTCGTGCTCAACCACAATTACCGTGTTTCCTATATCCCTGAGTTCCTTAAGAACGGTTGTGAGAAGCCTTATGTCTCGGGGATGAAGGCCTATACTGGGTTCGTCAAGAATATAGAGTGATCCTACAAGGCTGCTGCCCAGCGAGGTGGCAAGGTTAATGCGCTGAGCTTCACCCCCTGAGAGAGTGCCGGAGAGTCGTGCAGGGGTCAGGTAGGGGAGTCCTACGTCCAGCAGGAATTTAAGCCTCTGTCTTATCTCTACCAGTATACGTTCCGCGATTACCTCCTCATCACCTCCTGGTTTCAGTCTGATGAAAAAATCATGCAGGACATCAATTGGCATTGAGGTAAGTTCGAATATTGTCTTGCCACCCACCTTGACATAGCCGGCCTCCTTCCGAAGCCTTGTTCCATTGCACTCATGGCAGGTGGTTTTTCCCCTGTAGCGGCTAAGCATCACCCTGTACTGAATCTTGTACTTCTTCTCCTCAAGATGGTTGAAGAAGCTCGTCAGTCCGAAAAAATACCTGTTTCCTGTCCAGACGAGCCTCTTCTGCTCTTCAGTAAGCTGATACCAGGGCTTGTGAACCGGGAAATCAAATTTATGTGCACCCGATATGAGCCTCTCCTTCCATTTGCCCATTGTTTCTCCACGCCAGCATGCAATGGCGTCATCATAAATCGACAGGTTCTTGTCGGGTATGACGAGGTTCTCATCGATTCCCATTACCTTCCCATAACCTTCACACAGAGGACAAGCTCCGACAGGATTGTTGAAGCTGAAGAGATGTTCTGTAGGTTCTTCAAAGTGTATTCCATCCTCTTCAAACATCCTGGAGAACTTTCTCCTCTTTGTTCCTTTCTCTGTCTCGGCAAGTATCTCGCACTTTCCGTGCCCTATCTGAAATGCTGTCTGTACCGAGTCAGCCATTCTGCTTATTTCGTCGGCTACCGCCGAGACGGTAACCCGGTCGATAACAATGTTTAACTGATCGCCGGGCTTAAGTCCTGATAGTTCATTGTCAGAATCGGTTCTTTTTATGGTTCCTGCAGTTTCAATTCTCGTGAAGCCCTGTTTGTTGAGAAATGCAAAAAACTCAGCGAGGGTTATATTTGCGGGTATCACTGACGGGGCCAGAATAATGGCCCTGGTTCCTTCAGGAAAAGATCTCAGGCAGTTCACTACATCGTCTACTGAGTGTCTTTTTACCTGACGGCCTGATACCGGAGAGATTGTCTTTCCGATACGTGCGAAGAGCAACCTCATGTAGTCGTAAAGCTCTGTTGTTGTCCCAACGGTTGAGCGCGGGTTACGGGAGTTTACCCTTTGCTCAATGGCAATTGCCGGTGGTATTCCGTTAATGAAATCTACCTCAGGCTTATTCATGCGGCCCAGAAACTGTCGTGCGTAGGATGAAAGGCTCTCGACGTACCTTCTCTGCCCTTCGGCGTAGATGGTGTCAAATGCCAGTGAAGATTTTCCTGATCCTGATACCCCGGTTATAACAATCAGTTTGTTTCTGGGAATCTCGAGATTGATGTTTTTCAGGTTGTGAACTCTTGCCCCACGTATTTCAATAAAACCCGACTCCTCGCTCACAATCAGTCAATTGTTATGGTTAAGAATGTGTTAAAATTCAAAAGTAATACTTTCAAATCAAAAAATATTTATTTCTTTGTCTATGCAAAACAAAAACCGGGAGGACTGCCTATAGAGAATCTCTACTCTTGACCACTAAAAGAGAGAGTTATGAATAAGAAGGTATCCGATTATGAACTTATCAACAGGTTCATAAATGGTGATCAGTCCTCTATAGAGAAACTAATCCATACACACAAGAATAAGGTTTACGGATATATTTCGATGTATATTCGTGATCAGGCGTTAGCCGAGGATATATTTCAGGATACTTTCCTGAAGGTAATCCAGTCACTCAAGACAGGCCGTTACCAGGATAACGGAAGGTTCATCTCATGGGTGATGCGTATTGCCCATAACCTGATAATCGACCATTACAGGCGTGATAAGCAGATGAACGTAATATCGAATGATGATTACGAGTGTGATATTTTCAATTCACGCAGGTTGTCTGATGCCAACGTTGAGGACGTAATTGTGAAGCGTCAGGTTGTGAAAGACATAAGAAGACTTATACAGATGCTTCCCGAGGATCAGAGGGAGGTGGTCATTCTGAGGCATTATACGGGTTTGAGTTTCAAGGAGATCGCTGATATTACAAATGTCAGCATCAATACTGCCCTGGGGCGTATGAGATATGCGCTTATCAACATGCGCAAGCTCATGGAGGAGAACAAAATAAACCTCGATTTAGGCTAAACGGTGCAATAACGACACTATCTCCTTCGTTATAGAAAAAAACGAAGGATGAGACCTGACGTTTATAAATGGATGCCGGTTACCTCCTTTAACGATATTGACGTAAAGGAGTTAGATTTGCTTGATGATGCATGGGGGATCAGTTCTGAATTTGCTGATTTGTTTGTGGCATTGTCAATTGTCGAGCCGGAACCTTCAGAATCACTGGTGGAGGGCCTGATCTCAAGGATTGAGGCAGGGAAGGAGTGATCGGTAAAATGAAATCACTATAAGTTTATCATATAGACTGAATGGCAGGCCGCGATACCTGCCGTTTCTGTTCTTAACCTGCACGGTCCGAGTGATGCTGCCCTGAAGCCGGCACTGCATGCAGCCTCAATTTCTGCAGCCGAAAAATCACCCTCGGGCCCGATCATTACGACACAATCTTCACCTTTGCTGCAGATATTTTGTATATAGTCCTTCTCGATTGATCCACAGTATGTTATAACTTTGCATCCCTTCAATTCCGAGTTTAGGAATTCATTGAACCGAACAGGCTCGTTGATTCTGGTCAGCCAGGTCTTCAGCGATTGTTTCATCGCTGAAACTGCTATTCTTCTGAGTCTTTCGGAGTTCACACTCTTTCTTACCGAATGGTCGCTTACAACAAGCGAGATCTCATCGACACCGATTTCAACAGCCTTTTCAATGAACCAGTCGAGTCTTTCGCTGTTCGTAAGGGGCGAGATGGCAATATGAAGATAGTAATTACGTCTGTCGGCTCCTTCAGAGATGCTGGTTACATCTATCGTGCATCCCGATGGATCAGGTTTTTCAATTATTCCACGACCAAGCATACCCTTTCCATCGGTTATCCATACCTCATCTCCCTTTCTTAGCCTGAGTACGCGAATGGCATGTTTCGATTCCACCTGGTCGAGCAGGCATGTTTTCCCAATGGGGCTTTCTGAGTAAAACAGATGCATCTTTGCCTAAGACTGATTTTCAGGGGGTGAAATCATCGATAATATCCCTTCTTGACATTCTCCTCAGGAAATTCCTGTACCTGTCTTCAAGGCTTATCATATATGTATACGGAACCCTTGTCGTTGACCTGGGGTCTCTGCGGTCGCGCACCTTCGCGTCAGCAATCAGCGAGTTGTATACGCTGTTGCTCGAGAGGGTCATCATGGTACCCCTGAAATATGAGAAATAATACCATGTTGTCTCATTGGCCTTCAGGTAGATGTCTATAAGGTCTCCTGAGCGTCTCCTCTGTATCTCAATGTGGCCGTCGACATAGAGGTTCACCGGCTGCTGACCGATGAATCCAATTCCGATTCTGCCAACAGAGCGGAAAGATGAAGAGGCTTCATTCCACTCGAGAGTCACATCATTGAGGAAAAGTTCATAGATGAATTCCTGTGGCATATTGCGTACTGATCCGAATGTGCCTATCTCATCGCTGATGATACGGGCTGCTTTCTCTCCAAGTATAAGATTCAATCCCTTTCTGTAGAAATCGGTATTCAGACTGACAGGTCTGAGACCTGATGTTAGCCTTATCTCGTCAGCCATCATTCTGAGTGCCGGGTTTGAAAAATGGAAATCTAACGCAAGGAAGGTCTGGATTGTTAATTTCTGGGAGTCAACAGAATGGATCGTACGACCGGCGTTTGCCATAGTCAACAGATCGAAATCTGTTCCGAAATTGATTATACCTTCTCCTGACAGCACACAGAAGTTCCGGTCGAGGCTCACCATGTTGCCCGGAACAGAATTGTCGGTTAGTTTATTCAGGCTGGCAATCTTGTAAGTGCCTTCTGCCTTATCATAGAAGATAAATCCCTGGGCTGATACGAGGGGTGTGTCACTCCAGGACTTCCTTGGTGAAAGATAGGCCGGATAGATGTGAATGGAATCTGTATTCAGGAATGAGGTCGCGAATATCATATTATCATTAATGTCCCTGGGTTTTTCTGCAACAGGTATCATTACAGCATCGGGATTGATTTCTGATCTGAATTTAACAGGGAACGAGCTTATCTGCGAACAGCTATGTGTAATTCCGGCTCCTCCGATAAAAGTCAGAAATTCTCTTCTGGCTGAAAGTGTGACATCGCCGGTAAAAGTAAAGAACGGACTTAACATGAAGTTCTCATTCAGACCAATAAAACCTCTCGCGTTTGTGGTAAGCGTGTCAACCCTTATTTGTGACAGGGTAATTGGGCTAATCCTGCCATCTTCATCGCGGTAGTTGTAAATACCTGCGCCGGAGTAATTCCTGGCTGAAGCAATCTTTACAGATGCCGAGTGTATCAGATGCCTGTTGTTAACCGCGATCAGGGCATTATCTATGGTGCTGATATCGGCTCTTTTTCCAATCCTGATCTTACCCTCACCTGGTTGTATCAGTGCGTCTGCAATCGGGATATAATTAATACCGCCGGCTTCAATTGTCTCATCCCTTAGGTAATAGTACCCCTGCCGTGAGGCAAACTTAATTGTGTCGCGCATGCTGTTTGTCGAGAAGAATGTGGGTGGTTCGAGGTTATTTCTGGTCACCATTTTTAGCTCCTCGGCCGGCATCAGCGTTGTTGAGCCTGTTCCCTTGTGCTCCATGCTCAGTACCTGACTCTCCATATCATACACGAAGTCTGACATCGTGGTGATGAACTCAATCTCAGGGAACTTTACAACCGACTCTTTGGAATAGAGGCTGAATCGTGTCTCCTGCAGGGCAAAGTCAATCTCGGTAAATGTATTCTCAGCAAGGAATGCGATGCCCTCTCCGCGAAGTGGTTTGAGAATATAATCAGAAGAATCAGCTTTTATTGAGTTGGCATTGAATCTGAAGTATTCTGATGTCAAACGGGCATCGGGCCTGTCTATTACACCTCCTCCTTTCATCTCATGCGGTGTCTGATTAATATACCCGTCAAGCTTCGTCTGGTTGGAATACATGTCGAATTGCTTGTCTTTCTTGTTATAAGCAAACCATTCATCGCTCCGGGTGAGCCATCTTATGTCGGCGTCCCTTATATTGAGATCGGGATACTTCATGTCTGACGTTGCCCTGATTGAGAAATCAGAAGCCACGGTTATCATTGAGTCAGGGAATAGCATGAACTTGTCTGAGTAGGTTACTCCTGACAGCCGTTCGATTTTGCCGTTGCCGACAAGTCCCTTGTTGCTAATGCTTATAAAATCGAATAGCTCGGCTTTTCCGTCATAGATAGAAAGCCCTTCACTTCCTATGTTCAATGAAAATCCCAGTGAGTTGTCGTCCTGTATTATCAGGTTCTGTGGCATATCCTCAAGGATGTTTCCTCCGTGAAACATACCTGTAAGATGCAGATCAGTTGCCCTGTACCGGTCTATGTTTTCATATGAGAATGGATCGACCCTGAAGTAAAAGTCTGATTGCGGATATACTCCCTCAAGGCCCGGAATTTTGTCAAAAAAGATATAAGAGTAAGTTGTTGAATTGATAATCGGATATTGCTGCAGACCTCTTCTTCCTGACTTATTGTCGGGAGCATCAATAAAGAGTTCTGCCGTTGCCAGCTGAATCAGGTTTTCTATCTCCTCGATGATCGGGTTTCCTAATCTGTCGCGCGCATCGGTTTCAACGGCGATCTGAATGGAGTCTATCCTGGCAAGGTCGATCTTGAATTTATCATAGTCAAATGAAAACTCATGTCCGAAGATTGTAAACAACCCTGCAACTACAACCCCGTCAAACCTGAAATTACGGTTCTTCTCAATAATTAACTGATTTCGGTAGGGAAAGATTGCGACTCTTTGTGAGTCACTTAGGAACACATTCTGAACTCCGTTGATCGTTATATTAAAATTCTTGAGATCAAGGATGGCGTTATCTGTCGGTGCTGAAACCTGGCTCGCGATTGATATAATATCATAGTCCTTTCTCCGTGCATAAGCGTTGATATAGTCATCAACCTTTGGTGTTATCGTTACTTCGTCAATGGCCCGGTCATAAAACAGAAAACCCTTGTTCGCGAGTTCAATACAGAGGCGGGTGACGGTTTCGACAGGCCTGTCAAGCCACCGGGCAAATTCACTTACCGGAAATGATTCTGAATAGAAGTATTCTGCAAACCTTTTCAGACTATACAGAGGGTGAACATCATCATAGTAGATCATCTTTTCAAAAAGCATTGACCTGAAAAATGAGAAGGACTCGAACGAAGCCTGCCCGATTGATGCTCCTCTTGCTCTGGACATCTTGATATAGGGCTCATCCATATCCCAGTAGAGAAACTCGAAATACATATCGAGATTGTGGTAGGTGTTGAAGTATGGACTTCTTGATACCGGGCTGCTCGTTCTGAAGAAGTTGACCTCGCGTGTACCTGTCAGGTACTGGAATCCGAGGTTGGAATGGTAGATTGAGTCATCCTGAAGGTAGAGGGTCATCGATACCTCCTGAGAGTTCACATTTGCCCTGGTAAGCAGGAAGTTGGTCGATCGTACCCTGACGTAAAGGGTGTCGCTCCTGAACAATGAGATAACTGCAGGGGAATAGTTCTCTCCTGTGCCTCTTACGTTTGAGCCCTCAAATGTCAATCCTCCTTCATAAGTGACTCCTTCATAGATATTATCAATCCTGAATTTCCGGGTTTTGGTTTCAAACTTCGGAAATGTGACGTTCTGAGGTAAGGCCGCCCTGATTGACTGGTCGGAAAGCTTGCCGGGAACCGGGGTTTGAAAGAACAGGTGATGGAATAATGTAGCTGAATCGGCAACAACCTGATTGCGGGTTACATCGAGCCTGTAATCGTAGATATCTGACCTCATCTCGGCCTCTGAAAAACCTGCCTTCTCCCATGATATCCTGCCTGACAAGCCCTGAAATTCAAGCAGCTCCGGGAAGTAGGTGCCTTTTGCGTCATATATCACCGTACTGTCACCCTGTGAATAACATACCAGAGTTCCATTGCTGATAATAACCTTGAAGACGGTATCATGGGTAAACGTAAAATCGCCGGAGTGAATATTCCATTTCACACTGCCTGATCTGTAAAGTGTGTTCTCGCTGATAAGGTAAGATGACATTTCAAGGTACCTTTCAAGAGCTGCATTAGTGTATCTTGGATTGAATACGGTCTCTGACAGCCCTTTAAGCCAGTCATTAAAGTATCCGAGCCCCCTTTCGGTCTTTGTGAATTCATTTACGGCCCGAAAGAAATTTATGAATCCGGTTGATGGCCGTATGTTTCGGGCTGCCATCTGACTCGATATATTTATAACCCTGGTTCTTGTTTCATTGCTGACCTGAAGGCTATCCCACTTTGTGAGAAAACTGTTGAATACAGACGTCTGGTTTTCATTTAGATTCTGGCCCATGAATTTCTGCAATTCCTCCTTGTAGGTTGCCGGATCGCCACTGAAGTTCCTTCCGGTTTGCGACCACAGGTTAACCGATATGGCCAGCAGTATCGTGACAGCAAGAAATCTAGTCTGCATTCTCATTACTGGTTAGAGTTTTACATATGCTTCACAGATCCATTCATTTTTTTCGACAATCGATAAGCGATCCAGACCCGAATCAGATGCTGATTTCGCTATATCATTCACGTCATGCGAGTAATATCCGCTCAAGAGGATTGTACTCCCTGAAGGCAGCATTTCAGAAAGAGCTTTCATGTCGGTTGTAAGGACATTCTTGTTTATGTTGGCAAGAATAATATCATATTGACCGCTTATCAGTCTTATGTCAGACACGGTGCCTGTAATGGCCGTTACATCTGATATCCTGTTTACGGATAGGTTGTGTATGCAGTTTTCGGTCGCTACAGGATCATTATCAACGGCGACTACTGATGATGCGCCCATCATTGATGCCAGGATGGCCAGGATTCCGGTACCTGCACCATAATCAAGAACAGTTTTGTCTTTAAAAGTTTGTCCAAGCATCTGGCTCATCATCAGCTCGGTAGTCTCATGGTGGCCTGTTCCGAAAGCCATCCTGGGCTCAATGACTATATCATAAATAATTTCATCAGGCCTCTGGTGGAAAGGAGCTCTTACCGAAACTTTTCTGTCTATTATCACAGGATCAAAGCTCTTTTCCCATACATCATTCCAGTTAATCCCTGGCAACAGGCTTGTGGAAAAGGCGAATCCCAGTCCTCCATCATGCCTGAAAAGCCTGTGATTCCTAAGAACTTCAACATCGAATGAATTAGCCGGAATGTAGACTGTTAAGCCCTCTTCGGTTTCAAGCACTGAGTCAATGCCAATCTCCGTCAGCATCGCTGCTGCTATGTCGCGACCGTCTGTAATACCTACCGGTACCTCAATTCTTATCTCAATATAATCCATTCCTTAACCAGCAGCAGATATTATGTCGCAGAATTCCGAAGCCTTGAGAGAGGCTCCACCGATAAGGCCACCGTCTACATCAGGATTTTCAAAGAGCTCTGCAGCATTTGATGCCTTGCAACTTCCTCCATAGAGGATAATTGTTGAATCGGCGACGGCTTTTCCGTATCTTTTTTCAACCTGCCTGCGGATATAATTATGAATCTCCTGGGCCTGTCCGGGTGTGGCAGTTACACCAGTTCCTATGGCCCACACAGGCTCGTAGGCAATAACAACCCGTCTGAAACTCTCCTCAGGCAGATTGAATATACCCTCCTCGAGCTGCCTGCTGACTACCTCAAAGTGGATGCCAGCTTCCCTTTCTGAAAGGATCTCTCCACAGCAGAAGATTACCTTGAGGCCTGCGTCGAGAGCCATGGTTGTCTTCCTTGATAGTGCTTCTTCTTTCTCACCGAATATCGTTCTTCTCTCAGAGTGTCCGATTATCACCCATGAGGCTCCTGTGCTCTTTATCATTTGTGCAGATACTTCTCCGGTATATGCCCCTGAAAGCTCTGAGGAACAATTCTGTGCCCCGGTTTCAATCCTGCATCCTGCGAGTAACCTGGCAACACCCTCAAGATGAGTAAAAGGAGTGCATAATATTACACCGCTGCTCAGATGCTTTTCTTTTTCAGTTATTTCCTTTATCTCCCCGGCAAGCTTAAACCCCTCTCCAAGGGTTAGATTCATCTTCCAGTTACCTGCAACAATCTTTTTTCTCATTCTGCTTAAAAATATTTAGTTAACTCTTTTATTATCAATGTTTTTATGGAACCAACAGTTGGCTATAAACAGAATAATAAACATAGCTGTCATGAATATTGATCTGTCTCTTGCCCCTTCTCTGATAATCCTTGCAGTCAGATTGCCATTTAACCACTCGATGTCAGGGAGTGTCGATGGCGACCATTTGGCCAATATCGTACCATCCTTCAGCAAGAGATATCCCGGATTCGACCTTATGATCGTTTTCAGTAGAGTTCCGTCGGCAGTGCAGAATTGCAATCCGTTAAGGTATTTCTCAGTCGCCTGCCTCGTCGTTGAGGTGACGACGTAGAATGATATGTCGCTGTATGCCAGGTTGAACCCTGTCGCAAATCCCCTTTCAAGGTCTTTTTTGTTAGCCTTGTCAAGATTATGTGATATCATAAGAATTGAATACCCGGTGTCGTATAACAGGTAGTCAGTTATCTCTCTTCCCTCGATAGTGCTTATGTGAAAATCTTTGACAGGCGGCACATATCCCCTCGACACCAGAATCGATCTCTGATCAACGAACCTCCATGTTGTGTCTCCTTCAGGATAGTTATCAAGGGAAAACTCTCTTCTTATGCCATCCTTCTCATAAATAAGAGTAATATCGAAGACGTCGTGAGGTGCGTTCTCAGGCACTGTCATACTTTCAGGAATGCTGGTGCCGGTTTTGTAGGGTCTGAAATCCATTACCGGCAGATACCTGATATTGTATGCCATAAAAAGGAAGAAGAAGATCAGCGTTGAGCCTGCAAGCATTATGTTTATTGAGAATGACCCCTGAGGAGGAGAATACTTCCTTAAAGTCTTTAGCAGGACTAAGGCAATTGCAAAAAGTAAAACATTCTTGAAGAAAGTCTCCCAATTGGTAAGATGAATAGCATCGCCGAAACAGCCACAATCGCTTACAGGTTCATAGATTGCCAATATAAGTGTAAGAGGGGTAAATACGACCATGAAAAACGAATAGAGATAAACCGCTATTCTGTAGAAGCTCCCTGTTATAAGCATTATACCCGTAATGAATTCCAATGCACACAGCAACATGGCAGCTACCAGCAGAATTCTGTCATCCATAGCCACACCCGCCGCTGAGAGATAATCTGAGAACTTTATCTGTGAACCTACAGGATCGATAGCCTTTACGAATCCTGAAAATATGAAAACAATTCCGCCAAGATATCTTGAAATTAAAACCAGGATTCTCATTTTATGGTAGTATTTTATTGGTAATAAGCAGATTCCGTATCATCATGAATATTTCTTCCGGGGGAAGCATATTTCCCTTCCTGTCTGAGCAATCAAGAATTGTGAGACGTTTATCATAGGTTGCCGTCTCGAGATAGACATCCCTTACCTTTTTCTGGAAGCCCATATCTGCTTCATGTACGTCAGCAGATCCATTAAGGTATTTTCTGTCTTCGCCTGACCTTTCAGCCTTAAGTTTTTTCTCCGTAAAACTGAAAGGTACGTCAAGGAAGATATTGATGTCGGGCAGAGGAATACCGAAATGGCTGAACTCAAGTTCAAGAATCCATTCTCTAAGCTTTTTTCTCTCATCGGGTTCATCCGATTTTGCACACTGATATGCAATGTTTGAGTATGTATACCTGTCAAGTACAACAAGCTGCTTCTGCTTCAGCCAGCTCCTGATATTATCTGCGGCATCATTCCTGTCTCCTGCATACAGCAATGAGACAAGATAAGGGTCAACCTCTGCTACGCCTCCAAAGTCTCCTCTAAGGAAACGTGCAATCAGCTCTCCGAAAAATGGAGCATCAGTTCTGGGGAAATGAACATAATTGTATCGTACACCTTCCTTTTCAAGATAACTTGTCAGAAGTTTGATTTGTGTGGACTTTCCGGCTCCGTCCAGACCTTCAATAACCACAATTTTCATCAGATCTGATTTACAGTTGCAAATGTAACCAAATAAGCACATTTCTGAGGTAGATGAGAAGTGTTAAACTTTGTGTTTTTAACAATTTGTCAGGTTGCCATGCCGGTGCAATTAGTCCACTCCTGTAAACAAGGCTATTATTTCCTATTTTTACGCAGTAGTATTAAAGTGCCGGACAGATGGAACACAAAAGGCTGTTAAATGCAGGAGGCAGGCTGATTGATTGCAGCAAGCCATTGGTAATGGGAGTAGTAAATGTTACCCCAGACTCATTCTACAGGGGTTCGAGGCATACTTCGGTTAGCAGTGTGCTTGAGATTGTAACCCGAATGGTTGTGGAAGGTGCTGACATAATTGATATCGGCGGGTATTCTACAAGGCCGGGTGCAGGCGAGGTTTCTGAAGCGGATGAAAGGAAGAGGGTCGTTGTGGCATTGAAGGCCGTCAGGAAGGAGTTTCCTGACCTGCTTATCTCGGTTGACACTTTCAGGTCATCAGTCGCACTGGCAGCAATCTCAGAGGGCGGTGCTGACATTGTAAATGATATATCAGGAGGCGTGCTTGATGAATCAATGTATGGATTGGTTGCCTCATTAAGAATACCATATGTGATGATGCACATGCAGGGCACGCCTGCGACGATGCAGGAAAACCCTGTCTATGGTGATGTTGTCTCAGATATCATTGAGTGGTTTGGAAAGCGGATACCTTTACTTGAGGAGACAGGCGTTAATGATATAATTATTGATCCCGGTATTGGTTTCGGGAAAACAATCCGGCACAATTTTGAGATAATAAGACGGCTATCAGAGTTTGAAGTAATAGGCAGGCCCTTAATGGCCGGTGTGTCAAGGAAGTCACTGATATGGAAAACACTGGGCTCATCTCCAGATGAGGCTCTTAACGGCACCACTGCACTTAATATGGCCCTTCTGATGAATGGAGCAGACATTATAAGGGTTCATGACGTACGTGAGGCTGTTGAGACCGTGAGATTGTATGAGAAAATATCGGATGTAGCTATATAGCCCACAGGTTTTATTACATTTGCCTCATATAAAGTTATCCTTATGCTACAGATAAAGGTACTTGATATTATAGATATTCTGCTGGTGGCAATAATACTGTTTCAGCTCTATCGTCTTATCAGGGGTACGGCAGCATTCAGTATTTTTATCGGGATATTCTTTGTTTATATCTTCTGGTTGATTGTCAAGGCCCTGAATATGGATCTTATTGGGAGCATACTGGGTCAGGTGATAGGTGTGGGGGTGATTGCCCTGATTATTGTTTTTCAGCAGGAGATAAGGAGGTTCCTCCTGGTGATAGGAAACAGGTACATGAAGGGTAATAGGTTCTCTTTCTCATCCTTTTTCCCAGAAGGAAGAGATGAACCCGCATCACAAACTGAGGCCGAGGAGATTGTACGGGCTGTTGATTCAATGTCGGCAAGTCGCACAGGGGCTCTTATCGTAATTGGCAGGAAGAGCCATCTGGACAGCTTTGCTGAGAGTGGTGAGAGAATAGACGGAAGGATAAGTTCAGGCTTGATTGAGACCGTTTTTTTCAAAAACAGTCCGCTTCACGATGGAGCAATGCTGATACAGAATACAATAATAATAGCGGCCCGCTGTCCACTACCGGTTACAGACAGAACCGGGCTTCCGGCCCGTTTTGGTATGAGACACCGCGCAGCTATCGGGATTACAGAATATACAGATTCATATGTGGTTGTAGTTTCGGAAGAGACAGGAAGGATATCTGTGGTTGATGGAGGTCATATCTCAGAAGACCTGAATATTAATGAATTGAGGCTGATACTGCAAAAGGAGAGGGTCTGATACTAAAAATACCTGAGCCTTAGATCAATCTTATTGTTGTAAATAAAATAACACGGGTCATCACAGTCTGATTCTGAATATTTTACACGAGGTCTTGCTGAATTGTACACCTTGTATATTCTGCCATCCTTTACATAAATAGCCTCTATTGTATATGTGCGGTTAATCGCAACGTCAATCCTCCTGGTTCCGCCAGGTTGACCGGTAAATCTGAGTATCACAGGTCCATCTGTGTTGTCTCCCTCGTAGACGTTTATGTCGATTGAATTGAATATTACATAATCCTCGTAGAGTTTTAGAATAAGCTGGGCTGATGTCGGTTCAGTTTTAATGCAATCGTTGCATCTGACCAGTACCAGCATCTGTTTCTCACACGAAGAGGTGATCAGCACCATCGTCAGTATGGTTATGGCTACTCTTGCAGAAGGAAAGTTTATTGCCATCTTATTACCTTGCCTTTCGATTTAACGTTGTTGGTGTTGTATTTATAGTAGAATCCGGCTCTGAACCAGATGGGTCCGCTTCTGTAAACCTCAGTATTCATATATTCAGCACCGACTGAGATGCCTGTGTTCTTTAACTCCAGCGACAGGCTTACTGATGGCAGGAAGGTGAATCCATGTTCTGGTCTGAGTGACGATCCGGGGTATTTATTGCCGAACTTGTATCCTGCCTTGCCCGAGATTGTAATCAGCCATATGCTCAGGGGATTTACATCATTGACTACGAATTCCTTAAAGACACCACCGTAGATTACTCCTCTTCGGTCGATATACTGGCTGAAGGTTTCATTGTCGTTCTGAATTACCACCCGGCTCCTGAACGGCTTAAAATAAGATCCGACAGAGTATCCGAAACCGCTGATAGTCTCCTTTCCCTGAACTGCCAGTCCTGTAAATACCTGATAGCCTGACACAAGCATTGATGTTTCGGCCATAAGGTAAGGCAGAATGTCTTTGACCGGCTTTTTGATGCCGTATTGAGACAGTATTCCCGAGAATTCCTTTCTTCTGTACTGCTCGAAGACATGCCAGGGGTTAACTCCTGGTGCGCCTGTCCATAGGTTTCCTTTTGAAATCAGAAACCTGAACATTTCAGGATGCCCGTCCCTGACAGAAATGCTTAATGCATTATAACCATCGTTGGCTACGGCGTACAGGTCAGCCCCGTTCATAAGAAGCAGCTCAGTCATAATAGTATCGCCATTCTGTGCCGCTATCAGCAGTGGTGTATATCCCTCCTTGTCCTTGCTGTTTACATCTGCGCCCTCCTGAATCAGTATATCGGCAATATCAAAGCTGCCTGAGATTACTGCAGCCATCAGCGGGGTGGTTCCGTCATACGCCTTTATATCATGTCTGGCCTCATAATAGAGCAACATGTCAGCTTCATAAAAATAGCCGAATAGCGCTGCATAATGCAGCGGCGTTGCTCCGTTTCTGTCCTGTGCATTGATGTTAGCCCCATTTCTGATAAGCAATTCGGCGAGACTCAGACTTTCATTGAAAATTGCCAGGTGGAGAGGTGTCTCACTTCTATAGTTGGGGATGTCAGGATCAGCTCCGGAAAGAAGCAGATACTCTGCGGCATCTGCCTGAAGGAATGAAACAGCATAAGCCAGGGAGGTTGATCCGTTGTCTGCCTGTACGTTAATATCGGTTCCGAAAGAGAGCAGAGTGCTGATAACTGAGGTGTCACCAAAAGCTGATGCGTACAGCAACTGCAATTCCTGTGGCATATACCGGTACTGCAGGCTTGAAAGGGTTTGCGAATAGGAATACCTGCCGGCCAGTGTGGCAAGAAGTGTCAGAAGCAGAGTCGCTGCAATTCTTCTGGATGTAGCTGGTACCATACGTGCAAATTTATCTCTTTCCTTGTTATGTATGGTCATAGTAAATGGTAATTTTGGCTTTGGAAGATTATTCAACTATTTTTGCCCTGGTAAAAAAAGGTTCTGAAACCCGTTGATGAAATTCAAGAATATCATTCTGGTGGTTATAATCCTGCTTGTGATTCCTGAATCACTGGTAACCCACAGGATAGAATTCAACAGCGACTATCTGGTTCCTGGGAACATACGGATTACCAACGATCTTTCATCTGGAAGAAACGCAGACTACATTGAGCGCCTGTTCAATTCCTTCATGAGAAAGTGGGACATTAAGGGAGCATCGGTTGCAATTTCTGTTGACGGCAGGCTTGTTTTTGCTCACGGTTTCGGATATGCCGACCTTGAGTCATCAATTGTGACGGAACCATATCACAGGTTCAGGGTTGCAAGTGTGTCAAAGCTGATCACGGCAATAGCTGTTATGAATTTGTGTGATGAGGGCGTTTTGTCACTTGGTGATAAGGTCTTCGGGCCGGATGGGATCCTGAATGATTCGGTATTTGACAATCCCCGTGACCCGCGAGTCTACAATATTACTCTGGCCCATCTGCTTGGTCACCAGGGAGGATGGTCGTTGCGTTATGGTGATCATATGTTCATTACTCAATCAGTAGCGAGGCAAATGAACAGGGAACTGCCTTTGACAACAACAGATTATGTCAGGTTCGCCCTTGACAGGAGATTGCATTATTCTCCGGGAAGCGGAAGATCCTATTCAAATCTTGGATATGCGATACTAGGGTTGGTAGTGGAGAAGGCCTCGGGAATGAGCTATGAAGATTATTGCCAGAACAAGATACTGGAGCCGTTGGGGATATATGATATGGCCATTGGCAGGAACCTTGATTCGGAAAGGCTGGTCAATGAGGTCAGGTACTACGAGCACGAAGGAGCGATTAATAAACTGTCGGTTTACGGTACGGGAGAAATAGTCCCTTCCAGTAACGGAGGCAATGACATAGTGTCACTCGGAGCTGCCGGAGCATGGGTTGCAACCGCTCCTGACCTGATAAGGCTGCTTTTGGCAGTGGATGGCTTTGACAATAATCCTGATATTCTTTCCGCCGAGATGATTGAGGTAATGACCGATATGAGGAATGGCATTGCTCCGCTGGGATGGAGATCATCGTTTCCTACCGGAGTCTGGTGGAGAACGGGGTTCTTCCCGGGAACGACAGCAATGATGAAAAGGTTGCCTGATGGCAGGGCCTGGGTCGTACTTCTTAATTCAAGCGCATGGAATGGACCTGAACTTACGAATGAGATTAACACCCTCATGAACAGGATACTCTCGCAGACAAGGGAATGGCCTGATGATGATCTGTTTCGTTATTCCCTGCCTCTTCCGCTGAAACAGTTTTACACTGATAAAACCGAATAGGATGTGCTTTACAGTAAACGTAAACCTGGTAAAGGAGGAGATGGAAAACATCTATGGCCGTGATTTTATCGATCATGAAAGGTACAGACCCAGCTACTATTACCATGCATTCTCTCTTCCTGAATTGCCGGTTGTGAGGGCTGGCTGGATTCAACTCATGAGGTGGGGACTTATACCTCAATGGGTGAGGGACACCGCAGACGCAAACGAGATAAGGGTTAAGACCTTTAACGCCCGCTCTGAGACCGTTGATTCAAAACCATCATTTTCTGATTCTTTCAGAACAAGGAGGTGTATTGTGCCCGTAAGCGGATTTTACGAATGGCAGCACACCTCGTCAGGCAAGCTGCCCTGGTATATCAGACCATCATCAACAACTCATTTTTCACTCGGAGGGCTTTGGAGTGAATGGGTAACAGCTGATACAGGAGAGACAATATCTACCTTCAGTATCATAACCACAGAGGCAAATACCCTTATGAGCAAGATTCATAACAGCGGAAGGAGAATGCCATTAATTATTAATGACTCTCTTCTTGAGAAATGGCTTAACCCTGAAACCGCGGCCATTGAACTGCAAGGGATTATGGTTCCATACCCTGAAGAAGGAATTTCTGCGCATACTATCGGTCCATTAATCTCAGACCGGAAGAGGGACAGGAACAATCCGGAACTGATAAAGCCTTATACATACAATATTAGCGGTACACTTTTTGATTGAATACATTCCTGAAAAATAAACATCCTCATGATGAAAAAAACACTCCTTCTCAACCTATTATTCATTATTGCTCCATTAGTGGCTTTCACACAAAGGTCGTATATCACAACAGATTCTGAGATGATTTTCTCAACGGCACAGGTTAGCCTTGGGGGCAATGAGCTGGACACTGAACTTCGCTGGACTGTCTATTATCATTCAGGGACATACAACAATCACGACATCAGCGATAACTTCGGCTTGTTTTATGGTCTTGCAATACGAAATGTTGGCTTCATAACACAGAAGGAGGTCATTGGACTGAATCTTTTCACTACAGTAAAGCGCAGGTCCTACACACTCGGATTTCCGGTTGGGATAAAACTGGGCAACCTGACTGATAATATGTTTATTTTTGGTGGAGGGGAATATGAATGGCTATTCCACTATAAGGAAAAGTGGTTTGAAGGCCGCGATAAGGTATACCGCGAGACAGACTGGTTTTCGCGTAAGACTAATACTTTCATCCCCTCAATATTTGCCGGCATTAACTTCAGAACAGGAATTACTGTAACCTTCAAGTATTATCTTGAGGACTTCATGAACAGATCGTACAGGGATCCGCTTTCAGGTCTCAGGCCCTACTCCGGCATGGAATCGAAAATCTTCTACGTTTCGCTTTCGAAAAAGTTCAGGTACGATCGTATCAAGGATACTTTCCGCGGCCAGGTGCTTTCAATCTGAAGGATATCTATTCAATTGTGCGACCCTGAGCCACAAAGTGAAAGGTCAGCGTACCACTTTGCCTGGCAGGAGCATCTGGACTTCTGTTGAACCTCGATACCATTGCATAATTAACAGCGGTTTCAAGCAGGCATGGGTCCTTTGTACTGCTTTCCCCAGCCAGGATTTTTGCTGACAGTACAAGTCCATTTCTGTCTACTTCAATTGAAAGGGTTACTTTTCCAGCTCCCTGGCATTTATATATTGGCAGCGGAAGGTGAACATGAAATCTGTTTTCAAGCCTGTAATAAACACGTGTCGGGCCTTGAAAATTGACAGGCTCTTTTTCTTCCTGCATCTTGTCATACTCCTCCCTGAGTCTTTCAGCGATTACTGTAGCTCCCTCTTCGGTCTGCCTTCTTTTCCAGTCATCAATGAAATTGTCTTCACTCAGGAGCCCCTTCTTTATCATCTCCTCCTTCACCATATCCTGGTATTCCCTGGGGTCGATCACCGGGTTGTCAGGATCAGCAAGATTGCGGACTATATTGCTGATCATACGGTCAATCTCGGCAAGGCGGTCATCAGCGAGAGGCAGCGTAGTTGAGGCATCAGTCTCAGGTTCTTTGGCTATTTCCTCAAAAATGAGAATGAACTCCTTCTCTCTCTCCCGTTTCAATGTGTTGAGTTTCACTGAAAAGAAAAGAATTGCCGCAAGCAAATGGATAATGATGGTACCCATTACTCCTGCAATTGTTCCTTCATACCTCCTCATAGGGTGCGAAATTATTAAATTATTACATTTGTCTGATAAACAATTTTTCCTACCCTGATATTTTATGCAGGCTGAAATTATTCTCAATCAGATTCTAATACTTGGTGTTCTTGTTCTTGTCGGGGTCGCCGGTTCGATTCTCAAGGTAATTAACATTGAGGCAAAGGATGTTCTTGCAAAGATTATCTTCAACATTACACTGCCGTTGATGCTTCTTACCAATTTCAGCAGGATGGACATAACCCCAAGGTTGCTGGTGAACAGCTTTTCGATGGTAGGACTTTCATTGGCCGTTATGATGTTCATGTTGCTGACAGGCTGGCTGGGATCCCTGGTATTGCGACTTGGTAGTAGGGAGGCAGCTATTTATAAGACTCACAGCCTCTTCGGAAATACTATTTACCTTGGCTACCCTGTAGTTTATGCACTTTTCGGAGATGAAGGGTTGCTTTATGCGAGTATGATGCAACTGGTATCCAATATTCTGATGTGGACAATCGGAGTGGTTATGTTGTCAGCGGGTAACGGAACCCCTGTCAGAAAGAGTATTCTCAAGGTCTTCAATATCAATACCTATGCAATTGTTGCCGGATTAATAATGTTCCTTGCCGGATTTAAGCTTCCCGACTTCCTTATGAAATCACTCGGCGGTCTGGGAGGTACAAATACTTACCTCTCCATGATTTATATCGGAGCATTGATGTATCATGGCAGTCTCAGAGGTTTGCTTGGAAAAGGTGTTGTATATTTTATTACCTTTAGCAAACTGTTGCTGGTACCCTGCCTGTTGCTGGCGGTATTTATTGCAATGCCATCACTTACGGGTTATCAGCCTGATAAACTTGTTCTGTCGGTGCTTCTGGTTGAAACATCAATGCCCTGCATGGCGAACATAATCATTCTTGCCAAGGTTTTTGGCGCAGATGAGAAGCTGGCTACAGCCAATGTATTTGTCTCGACTATCGTGAGCATTATGACACTGCCGCTTATGCTGTACCTGATGAGCAGATTTCTTTGATCTAACCTGTCTGATTAATAATATAAACCTGTATTGCCATGGGAAAATGTGATTTGCATGAAAATATCAGAAACCGATGGAGCCCATACTCTTTTTCAGAAAGGCCCCTTGATCCGGAAAAGATTAAGATAGTGCTTGAGGCAGCCATTTGTGCTCCGTCGAGTTTCAATGAACAACCGTGGCTATTTGTTTACACCGAGAGGGATGACGAGGCAAGTTTCAGAGAGTTTGTGGGTTTTCTCGATGAAACGAATCAGGTGTGGGCATCACAGGCCGGAGCTTTGGTAGTCAATCTTGCAAGATTGAAGTCATCTGTTACAAGGAAGGAAAACTACTATGCCCTTCATGACCTTGGCATCGCAACGGGTAACATACTGAATCAGGCTACTGCATTGGGTGTTGATGTGCACATAATGGGAGGTTTCTCAAGACAGAGGGTAAGAAAATATCTAAAGCTGGATGATGAAATAATGCCGGTTGCTGTCATGGCCCTGGGATATTTCGGTGAAAACGACCAGATTCCCGAAGAGATATCAGTAAAAGACAGGAAAAGGAGGGGAAGAAAACGGTTCGAGGAGACAATATTCAGGAATGATCCGGGGAATCCGGGAATCAGCTTGTGAATTTACCTTTTCCTCTCATTTCTAAGAAGCCCCTCCTTCAGCCCTTGTATGAACCTTGACCATGCAAAGGGATTGAGCAGGTTGTTTTCAGGGAACTGGTTCCTCGTGTAGGATGCATTTGTATACTGTCTTGCAATATGTCTGTAGGCAGCCTCAGGAGACAGGCCAGAGCCTTCGATTATCTGTTTTTGTATCAGGATAAGGTTGTCGGTCATATTTTCCACCTCATAATTGTGAAAGTCGGCCTCGACCACAGCCTTCTTGAATTCGGCATATGAGCCCCAAGGAAGAACCAGTACATCGTGGATTGTAATTGTATCGTATTCCAGATATACATCTTTAAGATACCTGGTTCCTTCAAAATCATCAGGAATAGGCAGAAAAGTTCTCCTGAATCCCATAGCCGTAAAGATCACTGTGTCGCCGGGTACGCTTATTAAACTGAAGATACCTGATTGCCTGCTGGTAGACCCTCTTCTGAGAGATGATGACATCACCGAGATATTTGATTGAGGATTACCCTGTTCGTCGAAAACTATACCGTCAACCTGAATGTACCTCTGAGGTGTCACTGTCTGACCATGAAGTAAATGGGTCATGATACAGAAAAATGCCAATATGTGAAAGGCTTTGATCAATCCGTTCTTTTCAATTAAACGCAAATTTGGTTAAAAGAGTTCGTAAAATAGTCATTACAATCTTACTAAAGCAGAAATTTAACTTAAATTTATGATTCGCCATACAATAATGTGTTGATTGTCTTTGTTTTGTGAGAGCCTGTGAGGGTTGTTAAAATCATTTTTGTTTTTGGAAAATATAGCCATATTTACACGGAAATAAGTTTTTTCAGATTTTAAGATAACATATAGGAGACGAGAAGGATGCAGAAAATGTTACTACTTGGTGATGAGGCAATCGCGCAGGCTGCAATTGATGCAGGAATGAGCGGTATGTATGCCTATCCCGGTACTCCCTCAACAGAGATAATGGAGTATGTTCAGAGATCGGCTGTTGCGCGTGAGAAGAATATACACCGGGAATGGTCAGCCAATGAAAAGACATCAATGGAAGCCGCCCTGGGTCTGTCGTATGCCGGTAAGCGGGCTATGGTGGCAATGAAGCATGTGGGACTGAATGTTGCGGCAGATGGATTTATCAATGCAGCAATAACCGGTGTCAATGGAGGATTGCTGGTGGTGGCTGCAGATGACCCTTCAATGCACTCTTCACAGAATGAACAGGATTCGAGGTTCTACGCCAAGTTTTCTTTCGTTCCTGTACTTGAACCATCAAATCAGCAGGAGGCATATGATATGGTCTTTGCCGGTTTCGAGCTGTCAGAAAAGTACAAAGTGCCTGTTATGCTGCGCATAACGACTCGTCTGGCACACTCTCGTTCGGGTGTTGTAAGGCGCACTGAAATAATGCAGAATAACATCTCACTACCTTCAGACCCAAGACAGTTTGTCCTGTTGCCTGCAATAGCAAGGCGGAGGTACCATGCGTTGCTGGGGACATACGAAACACTCAGACGCGACTCCCTGATTGGTGACTATAACAGATATTCTCCTGGTACTGACCGGAGGCTTGGTGTAATTGCCTTTGGAATAGCCTATAACTATCTGATGGAAAACTACCCCGACAGGGTTATTCCATACCCCGTTCTCAAAATATCGTCCTATCCCCCTGAAAACATCCTGTTTGAAAGAATTGATGCCGATTCAGATGAATTGCTGATACTTGAAGAAGGCTACCCGATTATGGAAGAGCTTTTAAGGGGTATCCTTCCGGGTGTCAGAAAAATCAGGGGAAGACTTGACGGGGCTATACCGAGGGAGGGCGAACTGAATCCCAATATTGTCGCTTCAGCCTTGGGAATGCCACTAACCCGTGGAGAAGATGTGCCTTCGATAGTAAGGATGAGGCCACCATCATTTTGTAAGGGTTGCGGTCATGCCGACGTATATATGGCCCTTCATGAGGCACTTGCCCCATATTCACCCGGAAGGGTCTTCTCAGATATAGGCTGCTATACACTCGGGGCGTTACCTCCTTATAACGCTATTAACAGCTGCGTTGATATGGGTGCGTCGGTTACAATGGCCGTAGGGGCTGCTGACGCCGGACTCGTACCGGCAGTTGCGGTGATTGGAGATTCAACCTTCACACATTCAGGGATGACCGGTTTGCTCGATGCGGTGATGAAGAACTCACCTGTAACAATCATCATCTCAGATAACTCCACAACCGGAATGACCGGTGGCCAGAAATCACATGCCACAGACAGGCTGGAAGCTATTTGTCAGGGCCTCGGAGTGGGTAAAGATCGCATCAGGACGATAATACCACTTAAGAAGAACCATGAAGAGAACATCAAAGTGATGAAGGAAGAACTGGCCTATAACGGGGTCTCAGTTATTATTGCCAGAAGGGAGTGCATACAGACTGCCACAAAGAAGAAGAAAGAGGCAGGCAAACAAACAGATAAGATTGACAGATAAGAATGAATACGATGAGGAACGATATCATACTTGCAGGAGTTGGTGGCCAGGGTATACTCTCAATAGCAGCGGTGATAGGGCTGGCGGCTGTTGAAACAGGCCTGTATCTTAAGCAATCTGAGGTCCATGGTATGAGCCAGCGCGGTGGAGACGTGCAGTCGCACCTCCGTCTGTCTGACACCCCCGTGGCTTCTGATCTGATACCCTACGGTAAAGCCGACCTGATTATCTCGGTTGAACCAATGGAGTCACTGAGGTATCTTCCATGGCTTTCGCATGATGGCTGGCTGGTGACAAACTCTACACCATTCATCAATATACCCGATTACCCTGAACAGGAAGCAATACTGGCCGAGGTGCGCAAGGTGAGGAATCATATCATAATTGATGCTGACGTAATAGCCAGGGAAGCCGGATCGGCACGATCCGGGAATATGGTTGTGCTGGGAGCTGCATCGCACTATATTGATCTTTCATATGAGAGCCTGCAGTCTGCAGTGCATAAGCTTTTTGGAAGGAAAGGGGAGGAGATAGTCTCTGTTAATCTTAAGGCTCTCCAGGCGGGTCGCGACTTCAGCCATAAATAACCAACTATTCTGTTAACCTTTTTTAACTGTTTATAAACATGTTGGTTGCCTTCAACGTGAAGGAATGATTTGTTTAATTTGGTAGCATACAAATCATAAACCTAACACCCTATGAAGAAGCTTCTAACACTATTCGCTGTCTGTATGATAACAGGCACGCTTATTGCCCAGCAGGCCAATTTCAGGGCGGCAGAAAAGTATTCTGCTGCCAATCTAAGACCCACCACAGGAGATATGAGCCTTAATTTTGGAGGTGCCGGAGCCAATGCCGGATGGATTGGCGACTTTGATATCTTCTGGTATTCTTTCAGAACCCCGGCAGGTAAGAATTTTTATTATGTAGATGCTGCAAAAAAGACAAAGCGCCAACTCTTTGACAGTAAATACATGGCAGCCCAGATGCAGCTGCTCGTAAAGAAGAATTATAATTTCAGGGATCTTCCACTTCGCGATATCGAATTCGAGGAGAAGAGTGCAACAAGATTCACTTTCGTAGCCGATTCAATAAAATTCCTCTATGACATAACAACATCGAAGTTGGCTATCAAGGATACCATAAGGCGTACGCGGCCTGAGAGAAGGCCAACCTGGCCTTCATACTCACCTGACAGTACCTGGATAACCTTCGGAAGAGGTTATGATCTATACATGATGAAGGCAGGAGACAAGGATAGTGTGGAAATCAGGTTAACAACCGACGGGGAAGCGTATTACAGTTATACCAACGCCTCCAATACCAGCACCCCTGATACAGCCAGAAGGGTTGCGGCACGCGTTAACTGGTTCAGAAACTCCGAGAAGTTCTACGTAACAAGAAATGATACAAGACTTGTAAAGGACCTATGGGTAATAAATGCACTCTCAACACCCAGACCAACACTCACGACATACCGCTACGCGATGCCGGGCGAGGAGCATGTGGGCCAGAGTGAGCTGACAATATGGGAGGCGGCAACCCAAAAGCGTGTCGATGTTGACCTTAAGAAATTCGGAAATCAGTTCAACTCGGTTCGCTGGACCCCAAGGGAGAGTTCCGACAGGATGATTGTAACACGAAAATGCAGGTCCTACAAGCATATTGATATATGTATGGTAAACACCAGCACCGGCGAGGTTAAGGTGTTGTTCAGTGAGACAATTGAGCCATATATCAGCGGAGAAAGCCTGCATATACTGAATGAAGGTAAAGATATTCTCTGGCTGTCAGAGCGCTCGGGCTGGAAACAGATTTACCGTTATGATGGTGATGGTAATCTCAGGAACCAGATAACTGATGACTATTATGTTGTCGGAGGCATTCAGCGAATTGACACTGCAGCAAGGGTTATTTATTTCAACGCCTATGGAAGGGAGAATAATGTACACCCCTATTACAGTCTGATGTACCGGGCCTCGATCGACAAGCAGGGAGTTACTCTCATAACCAGGGAACCGGCCAATCACTCCATGACAATGTCAAAGAGCAACAAGTTCTTTGTAAATACATACTCTACAGTTGACAAGGCTCCGAAGATTGTATTGAGGGATGCATCGGGCAATGTTGTAATGGATATTGAGACAGTAGACCTGACAGAGCTCTATAAAACCGGCTGGAAACCTGCCGAAGTATTTACCGTCAAAGCTCGTGATGGCATAACTGATCTGTACGGTGTAATGTATAAGCCGTACGATTTTGATTCTACCCGGAAGTATCCAATAATATCATACGTTTATCCCGGGCCTCAGACAGAGTCAGTACCATATGGCTTTACCGTCGGAGGAGCTCAGATCACACTGGCACAAATTGGTTTCATAGTGGTCAACTTCGGTCACAGGGGAGGAAGTCCGATGAGAGATCAGTTCTACCATTCCTACGGTTATCAGAACCTTCGTGACTACGCACTTGAGGATGATAAATACGGGCTGGAACAGCTGGCTGACAGGTTTGACTTCATTGATATAACAAAGGTTGGTATCTATGGTCATTCAGGCGGTGGATTCATGTCGACGGCGGCAATCCTTACATACCCTGAGTTTTATAAAGTTGCGGTCTCCTCAGCAGGTAATCATGACAACAATATCTATAACCGTAACTGGAGCGAATCCAATCATGGTGTTAAGGAAATAAGACGTACCGTAAAGGTCAAGGATGCTGAGACAGGCGAGGAGCGGGAGGAGCTAAGGATAACATTTGAATCAAAGACGAAATCGAATGCCGAGCTTGCAGCCAATCTGAGAGGATACCTGCTGCTGGTTCACGGAGAAGTCGATGACAACGTACATCCCGGAAATACTTCGCGGGTGGTTGATGCTCTGATCAAAGCCAATAAGAGGTTTGATATGCTTATGATACCGGGTGCTGCTCACGGATTCGGAAGTGCACAGGGGTATTTTGAGCGAATGAGATGGTATTATTTCGCTGAGCACCTGCTGGGTGACTACAGGAACAATGTTGACATGGATGACTATCTTTACCGGTGATAAAACAGTATTTAAGTCTTATTAATGCTACTTTTGCAGAAAATACGATTAAATATGAAACAAGGAATTGTTACACTTACGGTCATTATTATGCTGATGGTATTCGGTGGCCGCGCTACTGGTCAGGTAAAGTTATATGATCCTGAGCTTGACGGTATGAAGCAGCTGAATGAGGCAATCGCCAGTGCAAAGGCAGCCAACAAGCATGTCTTTGTGCAGATCGGAGGGAACTGGTGCGTATGGTGCATAAAGTTCGATGCCTTCTGCAAGGAGGATGCTGAAATCACAAAGCTGATCAATGACAACTATATCACTGTTAAGCTTAACTTCAGTCCTGAGAACCGCAACGAGGCGGCCACAAAATTCATCGGGGGAAATCCCGGCAGGTTTGGCTATCCTGTTTTCGTTATCCTCGGTACTGATGGGAAACGTATTCATACCCAGGATTCTGCTTTGCTTGAGCAGGGCGATGGATACAGCAAGGCCAAGGTGGTCTCCTTCCTTAAGGGATGGACAATTGACGCGGTTAAATAGCCGCTGAGCCACGGCATTGAGAAATAAAGAGGAGGCTGCCCTGAACCGGCAGCCTCCTCTTTATTTCTAGGCCTCCTTCTCCTTTTGAGACCGCAGTAGCAGGATGTCGGTAAGCACAATGTCTGTGAAGTACTTTATCGAGCCATCCTTGTCCTCATACGAGCGATGCGATATCCTTCCCTCAACAGCAACCTCCCTGCCTTTCTTGAGAAATTTCCCGGCTATTTCTGCCAGACCGTTCCATGCAACGATGTTATGCCAGGTCGTTTCATCAACCTTCTGGCCATCACCATTCCTGTAACTCTCTGTTGTTGCGAGAGTGAACCTAGCCACACTTTTTCCCTTTTCTGTTTTCTTGATCTCCGGATCCTGTCCCAGGTTCCCGATCAGCTGCACCCTGTTTCTTAAACTGTTCATAGCACTTCTTTTTTTGGTTTAACATAGCGAGTTATCTGTAGCAAACTTACAGCCGTTTAAGAAACCGTTTCGGTTTATAATTGATTAGATACGCTTAATAACCATTTATTATCGTTTGTAACCGTTTAAAACGTTTTTTACTATCTTTATCAAAACTTTAGCGTTGTGGAAAGGAATTGTCTCGATTGCGGTGACGTCCTGAGAGGCCGATCCGATAAAAAATTCTGCTCTGATCAGTGCCGAAACAACTACAACAACAGGCAGAACAAGGATGCCAACAGTTATGTGCGCAATGTTCACCAGGTACTGCGGCGTAACAGGCGCATTCTGTCGGACCTTTACGATGAGGGCCGGCACAAGGTACATAAGGACGCCCTTTTTGCCCTTGGTTTCAATTTCAGCTTCTTTACTCATACCATTGAAACCTCAGCAGGAGAGAAGTTCAGATACTGCTACGAATTTGGAATTAGGGCTACGGGCGACGATTTTGCCGAGATAAGGGTCAACAGTGAATTTCTCGAGCCATAGCCAAAAAGAAACGCAGCCACTGGATTATTCCAGGCGGCTGCGTTAAGAAGGATTACTTAATATCTATTTCCAGTTTGTATTTGCGAGATCCCAGAGATTGGTAAAGGTTATCTTAATCACCTTCTCCATAATATCCCAGTCAATTGTTGATGTCTCATCAGCAGGAGTATGATATTCCTCCCTGTGTCCGGGCTTGAACCTCATAATGGGTATTCCTTTTGCAACGAAAGACCTGTGATCACTTCCTCCCGGAGGATTGTCGGAGGGCTGGTAATCAGGTTTCAGTCTGATATTGTACAGGCCCATGTTTTTCTCCGTTATTTCCCTGAAGAGAGGATGGGAGGCGGTATAGGTCATTGTAACTGCATCTGGTTGGTCATCAGATATGTATCTTGATATCATGTCGAAATTGATATGCATCTTGATGTTATCCAGCGGCACTGTCGGGTTGTCAACCCAGTACCTTGATCCCAGCAGGCCTCTCTCTTCTGCGGTCCATAGTGCGAAGATGATTGTCTTCTGAGGTTTTACGCCTGTAGCCATAACAGCTTTGGCAAGTGTCATTACACCTACCGTGCCTGAAGCATTATCATCGGCTCCATTCCAGATGTAGCCGTTACCAATGCCCATATGGTCGTAGTGTGCACCTACAACGATTATCTCATCCCTTTTGACACCCTCAATCACTCCAATAACGTTTCTGACATTTATAAGGGAGGTGTTCACCGTTGATACGAGTTTAACTCTCTTGCCTGCCACGTCAGGAACCTGTACCGCCTGACGGGTTCCGAAACCTGCCACATACTGCTCAACTGTTAATCCTGAGGATTCGAGAATTTCATTGGCCAGGCGTGCAGAAACGGTAATCCTTGGCATCTGTCCCTGAATTACGGGCTGTGGAATGGAATAGCTTGCCGATGGCCTGCCTGTTCGTGGACGACCCTCTGACGGTGACATGTTGAAAAAATTCATTTGTTCAATGCCTGACGCAAGTACGATTGTACCGGGACTTACCTCAAGTACTGCAATAGCACCCAGTTCCCTTGCTGCGACATCCTTTGAGGCATTAACCTCGTTAATGTTCGCACCTGACATTCTGATTGAGGCAGGGATGCCTGATATCCTGAGTATTACCTTGCCCCTGACATCTTTTTTGGTAAAGTCATTGTGCCTGTCATGCCTGATTCCATAGCCTACGAACACCACAGGTGCATCTATTTCGAGCCCTGCAGCAGTGTTTCTGAAAGAGTAATCAACATTATAGGTGAAGTGGGTTGTCTTTGAACCTGCAGGGGTTGCTGTAACTACTGACATTGTCTGCTGGTTGCCCGGCATAGACTTAACCAGCTGGAAGTTCTGGAAGTATGAACGCTCTCTTTGTCCCTGTCGTCCTCCCATGCCACCAGCACCGGCATACATACCGGCAGGTCCGGCTGAGATATCTCCACCCGGAGCCACTCCAAACAGTTGCAGCATGCTGGCAATGTAGTCGGCTGAGATGTATTCGCCTTTTTCGCCGGTCTCCCTGCCTTCCATCCAGTCAGATGCGAGGAAGGTTAGTTGTGCCTTGAGCACATTTTCGGTTATGACATCAAGACCTTTTCTGACATCCTCACTTCTTGACTGTGCTGAAGCGTTGACCAGTATCAGGGCCATTACGGCCGAAATGGCCAGAGTTCTGATTATTTTCATCTGCCTGCCTAATTTAGGTCATTGTTTGCGGCATCCCAAACCTGCAGGAAGCCAAGTTTTATAATATTATGCATTTTCTCCCAGTTTATCAGATTCACATGGTCGCCTACCTGATGGTACTCAGGATGCATTGCGGCCATCCATGCAATAATGGGTATCTGGTTTTCAGTGAATGCAGTGTAGTCACTTCCGCCTCTGGGTGCTGGACTGCCACTATATCTCACGTTAAGGCCTATCTTGTACTTATCAACATTGGCCTTTGTCCACTCTTCCAGTTTAGGATAGGTACTTGTAAATGTCATGCCGGCCATGTTCTTCTCGGTATCATTGGCAGCATCACGGCCAATCATGTCGTAATTAAGGTAGAACTTAACATCTGAGATCTTACCCATGGTCGGAAACCTGGTGAAGTAGTCTGAACCCAGAAGACCTTTTTCTTCACCTGTCCATGCACAGAAGATGATTGTTCTCTTTGGCTTGATTCCGGTTGCAGCCACAGCCTTTGCAATCATGACCACTCCGACAGTACCTGATGCATTGTCGTCTGCTCCGTTCCAGACCCTTCCTGCTTCCATCCCCATGTGATCCATATGAGCTCCTACAACCACAAATTCATCTGTTCGTTCTCCCTCTATCATTGCCACCACATTTCTTACCCGTACCCTCTGGGTTTTAACATCGGTGGTGATCAGTGCTGAAACGCCGCTCAGGATAACGGGCTTTGGACGGAATGAACCGGCGGCAGCATCGGCCATATATTTTCTCAGTTCTATTCCACTACCCTGCAGAATGTAACTTGCCACTCTCTCAGTAACTGTCATGTTTACAGGGGTTACTGGTATGTTGGCACCATCAAGTCGCATCGGATTATAGTTTGTTCTTCTGCTTCCTGATTCAGCCCATGACAACTCAATGCCTTCCTTCAGTACACCCCATCTCTTTGCAATATCGGTTCCGGGGGTTACCTCTATGATACCTGCTATTTCAATTCCAGCAAGTGCCTCGGTCTTCATTCTGGCGATTTCAATTGCAGATTTTGCAGCAGTTATCTTCTTGTACATTACAGACTCGGGGTTGTCAGAGCCCGGAAAACCGGCAATCCTGAGTACTATCTTACCCTTGAGGTCCAGCCCGGCCAGTTCATTTATTCCAAGTCCCTTGTCGTTTATGCCATATCCGATGAATATAACCGGGGCTTCGAATTTTGTGGTCATTGAACTTCTGAGTCCGGTATAGTCTACACCCTCATCGAATTTTAATTCCCTGTTGCCCTTCCTTACAGTGAAGGATGAAGGACCGGTTCCAACTGTTTCGATCAGTGAGAAGTTCTGGAAATATGTCCTCTGAGCCTGGCGAAGTTGGTCCGAACCGATGAAATCGGTGCCTCTTCCACGGATACCGCCTCCGAATCCTGCAGGATCACCCCCGGGAGCAACACCGAAGACCTTGAACATGCTGGCAACATAGTCTCCGGCGAGATACTCGCCCCTCTCTCCGGTTGCCCGGCCTTCTGTCCAGTCGGAGGCAAGGAATTCAAGCTGCCCCCTGATGGCATCAATGGTAATAGCGTCAAGGCCCCTTTGTTTCGGGTCTGTCTGGCCGCTTACGGTCATAATGGCTACAATCACTGTCAGCAGTGTTGCAAAAAGCATCTTCTTCATATTCTATGGTTATTGGTTAGAATTCACATGCCTAAAATAGTGAATAAAGCCTTACTGCTTTAATTGAGGGGCCCGCTTAACATTTTTTAACCCGTCAGACGGGCTTTTATGTGAATCATCATGTCGACAGGATATGTTAATCGGTTCAGTGAGTTACTAAAATGTTACTTTTGTATACTTGCAAATAACAAAGAGATTTAACAATGAAGAAAACGGTATTTTTGCTTTTAATGGCTCTATGCCTTACAGGGGCTTTTGCCCAGGAACGTGTTGTATATGATGAAGGCTACCTTGTAAAAGTCGGTGATATGGCCCCCGACTTTCTGATAAGGGAGGCTGACGGTAAGGAATACAGGCTTTCCGATCTGAGAGGAAGAGTGGTAATGCTTCAATTCACTGCAAGCTGGTGCGGGGTCTGCAGGCAGGAGATGCCATTCATAGAAGATGAGGTATGGAAACCCGGAAAACCCCTTGGGTTGGCCGTAATCGGCGTTGACCGTGATGAACCGGTCGAAACAGTAAGGAAATTTGCAAAGGACATGGCGATAACATATCCACTGGCGCTTGATCCCGGGGCTGATATCTTCGGACTGTTTGCCTTGAAACAGGCAGGCGTAACCCGAAATGTCATAATAGACCGCAATGGCAGGATAATTTTCCTTACAAGACTATTCGAAAGAGACGAGTTCAATGAGATGAAGAGTGTGATCTTCAAGGAACTAAACAAGAAATAGATGGGATTTGAACCTCGTGATTTCCGGTTGCTGGTTGTTGATGACGAGCAGGATGTAAGGGAGTTTCTCTCATACAACCTTACCAGAGAAGGATATGAGGTGTCGGCTGCTTCAGACGGTATTGAAGCAGTCGAGAAGGCAGTTGCAGTTTGTCCGCACCTCATTATCATGGATGTAATGATGCCGAGAATGGATGGTATAGAGGCATGCAGTGAGATAAGGACCAGGGCGGGGCTGGAAAATACACTGATCTGCTTCCTTACAGCCCGGGGTGAGGACTATTCACAGATTGCCGGATTTGAAGCAGGAGGCGACGACTATATTGTAAAGCCTGTCAGACCAAAGGTGCTTCTGCATCGTATCATGGCGATACTGAAGAGATATTCACGGGAAGAAAAAAGCAGGGGCACAGGTTCACCGGCAACGGAAAACGGACTCACTATCGACAGGGAGAGATATGTTATTCTAAAGGGAGGTGATGAGATAATGGTTCCGCGAAAAGAGTTTGAACTCCTGGCCCTGCTGATGTCGAAAAAGGGAAAAGTCTTCTCACGCGAGGAAATTTTTTTAAAAGTATGGGGTGACGATGTAATTGTCGGAGAAAGAACTATTGACGTGCATGTCAGGAAATTACGAGAACGAATCGGAAATAGTTTCATTATAACGCTCAAGGGTGTGGGCTATAAATTCAACGAAGACGTGTAACAATAGGCTATATTGCAACGTTTAACCCATGTATTTAGTCAATTTACTGTTGATAACTTAAACCTTCAATTATGAAAAAGATTTTTTTACTAGTAGCAGCAATGATGCTTGCCGCACCGGTATTCTCACAGTTGAACTGGGGCGTCAAGTTTGGGGCGAGCACAAATAATCTTGCCATAGACCAGAGCATCACGACAACAGGTGGCGGCCAGATCCTCCTTGAACAGGCAAAGGATGCCTCCTACGGTTTCCACGGAGGGCTCTTTGTGCGACTTTCCCTTCTCGGCATCTATATTCAGCCGGAAATACTATTTGCAACAGCCGAAAACAAGATCAGTATAACAGATATTGGACAGACTACTGCCGAAATCAGAAGCCAGAAGTTCAATAAACTTGATATTCCGGTGTTGCTTGGTTTCAAACTGGGTCCTCTGCGAATCAACGGTGGCCCGGCAGCAACAATAATGCTTAGCTCGCCGAAGGAACTTTTTGACACCCAGAATTATGAAAGCCTCTACAAGTCAGCGACATTCGGGTATCAGGCCGGAATAGGAGTCGATATACTTAAAAAGCTGACTCTCGACCTGCGCTATGAGGGCAACCTGAATCAATTTGGCAATGAACTGACCATAGGAAGCCAGACATTCGAACTCGACCAGAGATCGAGTGCAATCAGCCTCAGCCTCGGGTTAATTTTCTAAAACCTGCAAGAGTAATATTTTAGTGAAGACTCTCCGGAATAACCGGAGAGTTTTCTATTTTTACGGAGATTAGCAATTTTTATGAGGCTATTACCTGATTTCGGCTTTAGCAGTGTTGAAGGGTTTCTGTCGATCCTCTACCTGGTCACCATTCTCTTCATCTGTCTGATGATTATCTTCCAGAACAAGGCACCCGTTAAGACATTGTCATGGATAATGGTGGTCTTGCTGCTGCCCGTCGTCGGTATAGTACTCTATATATTTTTCGGCCAGGATTACCGAAAGAGAAAGATCTTTTCAAGAAAGGGGCTGAGAAACCTGATACGCATATCCGATCATGCCACATTGCAGATTGAATCAATAGATGAAATACTTAAGTCTGAAAGCCAGGCAGTAAAGGCAAAGGAACATCTGGTCAGGCTTATGCTCAACAACGACAAGGCTATTCTCACCAGGTACAACCGTGTTGATATTCTTCTCGATGGAACCCAGACCTTTCCAGCCATGCTCGAGTCGATCAGGAGCGCGAAGAGATACATCCATATGCAGTTCTACAGGTTTGAATTCGATGAACTGGGAAGGGAATTCCTTCTGGCACTCAAGGAGAAGGCAATGTCAGGTGTAGAGGTAAGGATCATGTTCGACGATGTGGGGAGCTGGAACTTTCCCTACGCCACAATAAAGGAGATGAAGAGCTGTGGAGTGGAGATCTTCCCGTTCCTTCCGGTACGGTTCCCCTTTTTCACAAGCAAGATAAACTATCGGAATCACAGAAAAATAATGGTTGTCGATGGCGATCATGGTTACATCGGCGGCCTGAATCTGGCACGTAAGTATCTTTTCGGCCTGAAAGAGCTGGGTAGATGGCGCGACACCCATCTGAGAATCAGTGGAGAAGCCGTGTCAGCCCTCAATAGTGTCTTCCTTACCGACTGGTTCTTCGTAACAGGGATCATACTTACCAATGAACCGGAGTATTTTACAGGGGCACGTCATGCCGGTAACAGCCTGATACAGATAACTTCAAGCGGTCCTGACTCAGACTGGGCAAGCATCATGCAGGTTTATTTTTCAGCCATAGCTACGGCCCGGGAGTCAATTTTCATCTCCACACCATACTTCTCTCCCGATGACAGCCTGCGTACTGCGCTGATCACCTCGGCCCTGAGCGGGGTCGACGTGAGACTCCTGGTTCCGGAAAGATCAGATTCGATAATCGCTACATGGAACACCCGATCGTATATTTCTGAACTCCTCGAGGCAGGAGTGAAGGTCTACCTTTACGGCAAGGGATTCAACCATTCAAAGTATATGATTGTCGACAACGTATTCACAGCGGTCGGGTCGGCGAATTTTGACATCAGAAGCTTCGATCTCAATTTCGAGGTTATGGCTCTGGTTTATGATGAGGGTTTCGCTGGTGATATGATAAAGGTATTTGAAAAGGATATTGAGGGAACACGGCTGGTTAGTCCTGCAGGGTGGGAGCAACGGAAAAGATCATGGAGGTACAGGGAGTCGCTTGCCCGTATTCTGGGGCCGCTATACTAATATTGATTTTTATGGCGGGGACAGTTACCAGAATTGCAGAGGGCAGGAAATACGGGTTTCTTCTCGAGAAGATAACCGAGGTTCCCGAGAAGGGCCGGCACTATGTACTTAAAGGTCCCGATGGCCGCAGATACCTGGTGCCGGTGGCCAGTTACGCTGCCTATGGCCTGAGGCCGGGAGAGAAGGTTGTCTGCAGGGTGGACAAGATAAACTGCAAGGGTGAGGTTTTTCTCGAGCCAGAGAACCCTTTCTACAATGAGGGTAAAAGGTATAATTTCATTGTTGAGCGATACCGTGAAATAGAGGGCAGCAGAATCAGGGAAGGCAGGGTGATGGTTATAAGAACCAGTACCGGAGAGGAGATACCGGTTCCGGTACCCGCAAGGTCTGATACGCCTGAACCGGGTGATAATGTTAACCTCCTCGTGCTAAAGATATCAAAAGGAAGGCTGCACCTGGCTTTCAGTAAAAATGAATGCCGGGTTAAGCACCTCGTCAGTGATACCGATTATGAGTTCGTCGTTGAAGGAATCGAAACAGATATCGACGGTGAGGAGTATTTCGTGATTTCCGACCAGCTTGGGGTAATTCATACTATCAGGAGGAAATATTATGAGTATTATGGTCTGAAGGAAGGGGTGAGGTTCAATGGCCGGGTGGTAAAGTACCGAGGTGATGGCACCAGGCTGATTGAGCCGGAAAACCCTTTCTATAAGCCCGGACAGACAATTGAGATTACAATCTCAAAAAATGAAAAGAACAGTTCCGACGGCTCCTACTATATAGCCGGAACCGACAAGTATGGGTTTATGCATGAACTCAGACTCGAGAGGGCTGTTAATGGCAGCCGGCTTTTATGCAGGATATTGATGATAAGAAAGGGTAAGGCATTACTGGAACCTGTCTCTCAGGCTTAGCCGGGGGGGCGAGGCCTTATGGAATATCTCCCGGGAGAGGTTAAGGCTAATATCAGATTTCATTGCTATTTTTGCAGCAAAATCAGGAAGATGAAAAAGACAATCCAGAATATACTTTTGCTGATAGTAATAGTGTTTGCAATTGTGGCATGGTCTTTCTACCGGACCTTCTGGTTCCCCAATACCAGGTCGGGAGATGTTCCGGTGGTGCTGACTATACCTGAGGGAGCATCCTTTGAACAGGTTTGCGACTCGCTTGAAGCTGCAAGGCTGATAATAAACATGAAGAGTTTCACGCTTGCGGCAAAGGCCAGGAAATATACCGGAAACGTAAAACCAGGACGCTATCTGGTTGAAGGAGAAATGAGTAACCTCAAGCTGGTAACAATGCTCAGGGCAGGGCTGCAGACTCCTGTTAAGGTTACCTTTAATAACATCAGGACAATCAATGAGCTGGCCGGCAGGATAGGCAGCCAGATAGAGCCAGACTCAGCTGAGATAATAGCGTTCCTGTTGAATGAGGATAACTACTCATCTGATGGGTTTAAAAAGGAGACAGTTATTTCAGTCTTCATTCCCGATACATACGAAATGTACTGGACCACCTCTGCCGAGGGGTTTTACAGGAGGATGCTGAGGGAATACAATCGCTTCTGGAATGATGACCGTATGGCGAAGGCGACACAGAGGAAGCTGACTCCCGTTGAGGTCAGCATTATAGCTTCCATCGTCGATGATGAGGTGGCAAAAGATGATGAGAAGCCCAGAATAGCCGGGGTCTATCTTAACCGCCTGAGGATAGGCATGCCATTGCAGGCTTGTCCTACCATCAAGTTCGCTCTTAACGATTTCACAATCACGAGGGTGCTTTACGAGCACATGCAGGTTGAGTCACCCTACAATACATACAAATACCGTGGTCTGCCGCCGGGGCCGGTAAGGTGCCCCACAATCTCGGGAATTGATGCAGTGCTGAATGCCGAAAAGCACGATTATCTCTATTTTGCTGCCAGAGCCGATTTCTCAGGGTACCATAACTTTTCACGGACACTTGCAGAACACAACAGGTACGCAAATGAATACCAGCGGGAACTCGACCGCAGACGGATATTCCGATAATCAAAAGGGTAATCTATCTTACCACCTCAACCTCTCGTTCGAGTATTACCCCGAACCGGCTTTCAACACTCTGGCTTATCTCTTCCGAGAGTGCAAAAATCTCTGCTCCTGTTGCTTTTCCATGATTTACAAGTACAAGAGCCTGACGATCGTGTACTCCTGCATCACCTTTTCTGTAACCCTTCCATCCGCATTGCTCGATTAACCACCCTGCTGCCAGTTTCCTGTAACCACTCTCCGCAGGGTAAACAGGCATAGACGGGTATTCGCCAAGCAGATGGGCAGCCAGGGCCTGTGCGACAACAGGATTCTTAAAGAAACTTCCGGCATTGCCGGTTTCAGACGGATCGGGAAGCTTTGACCGGCGTATCTCAATAACGGCCTCCCTTATATTCTCCAATGACGGCATTCCTCTTTTCTCAACCTCGGCAAGCAGGCTTCCGTATGAGAGGTTGGGTTTATACTCAGTTGAAAGCCTGAATGATACGGCAGTGACCAGATTTCTTCCCCTGATCTCATTCTTGAAGATGCTCTGTCGGTACCCAAATCCGCACTCTCCGCATGTGAAAAACTCCCTCTTTCCTGAACCGATATTGATGGTATGTACAGCCTCAACAATATCAGCTGCCTCGGTTCCGTAGGCACCTATATTCTGTACTGCTGATGCGCCTGTCATACCAGGAATCAGTGAAAGGTTTTCGGTTCCGCCAAGACCCTTCGCGACGGCCCATCCCACAAACTCATCCCATATCACGCCGGCGCCGACTGTAACAGCTACCTCTTTGCCGGTCTTTTTGCCTGTTTCTATTCCGGTAATTAGCGGGTGAATAATAGTGCCCTCGAAGTCATTGACAAACAGCAGGTTGCTTCCACCTCCCATAATCATCAGGGGTCCGTCTGCGGCAATACCTGAGGCTATAAGGCTAACTGCCTCCCTTTCGTCCCTTACTAATGCGAATCGTCTGGCCCTGGCTTCGATTCCGAATGTGTTGTGAGGCTTTAGATCGTAGCTTTCAAAGATCATTTCTGCTGTTTTGGGCAAAGTTAAAACATTCCGACCGGCTTTCTGTTATTATATTTGCCGGGTAGGCTTTTTATTTGGATTATGAATACTAAAGAGTTTTTTCTGAAATACAGGGTTGTGATATTAACCACACTTGCCGGTTTGGTTGCAGGTTTTCTTTACTGGAAATTTATCGGGTGCCTGTCGGGGACATGCCGAATAAAGTCGGTGTGGTATCTCAGTACCCTCTATGGGGGTATTATCGGGTATCTTGCAGGCGACATCGTGATGGGCATAGTCAGGTGGGCAAAAAAGAGGCGTCATTCCCTCAATGAATAGCATCTGTTGAAATATTTTGTCAAAGCACTCTCATGATTTTTCGGGGATATTTGTAATTTGCGGTCTGATGACCAAAATCAAATAACCCTGAAAAAATGAGAACCAATCGGAGAGATTTTCTAAAGGCGGCGACCGTCGCGGGCGCCGGGGCTATGGCGGGCCCTGCATTAGCTGGATGTGCTTCCGGCGATAAAAAAACAAATCTTCATGAAATAAAAAAGGCTGCGGGGCGTGCATACAGGCAACGATTCAATATGTGCGGCTTTTCAGCAGATCCTCTCTCAAAGGTTCGAGTGGGGTTTATCGGCCTTGGCGACCGCGGAAGCGGTGCGGTAACCCGGATGACCAGGATTGAAGGCGTTGAGGTTACTGCATTGTCTGACCTGCGTCAGGCTGCTGTTGATTTCTCGCAGCGCGACCTTCAGATTTTCGGTCTCCCGCAGGCAAGGGAGTTCGCCGGAGATGAATATTCATGGAAAGGTCTCTGCGAAATGGAAGATGTTGACCTGGTGTATATCTGTACACCATGGGAGTGGCATACTCCGATGGCTGTCTATGCCATGGAACATGGTAAGCACGTTGCAGTTGAAATACCCGCAGCGGTGACGGTTGATGAGGCATGGCAACTGGTCGAGACCTCGGAAAGAACCCTCAGACATTGCATGATGCTGGAAAACTGCTGCTATGATTTCTTCGAGATGCTTACCCTGAATATGGCGCGACAGGGAATGTTCGGTGATCTTATTCATGGTGAAGGTGCCTATATTCATAACCTGATGGGATACAATTTCAAGAAGCCGATCGATGATCGTCAGAGTGATGGCGCCTATACAGGTATGTGGAGGCTTAAGGAGAATGCTTCAAGGAACGGAAGCCTCTATCCAACCCACGGACTTGGGCCGATTGCCCAGATGATGAATATTAACCGTGGCGATCAGATGGAATATCTCTCCTCAATGTCAACGAATGATTTTGGAATGTTGCAGAGAGCCAATGAACTTGCAGCCTCCGATGACTTTTATGCAGAATTCGCCAACCGGAGCTACAGGGGTAATATGAATACCACCCTTATCAGGACGGCTCTTGGCAGAACAATAATGGTGCAGCACGATGTTACAAGCATCAGGCCATATTCGCGCATTCATCTTATCAGCGGTACCCTCGGGATGGCTGTAAAGTATCCATCCGAAAGGATTGCCCTTGGACATTCATGGGTAAGGAATGAAGAACTTGCCATACTGCGCGAGCAGCACGCTCCTGAGATCATAAAAAGGGTAGGAGATATGGCAAAGCAGGTGGGCGGCCACGGTGGAATGGACTTTATAATGGACTGGAGGCTTATTGATTGTCTTCGCAATGGTCTTCCTGTTGATCAGGATGTATATGATGCTGCTCTCTGGAGTGTTGTTGCGCCGCTTAGCGAGTGGTCAGTGGCAAACAGATCTGCTTCTATCGACATTCCTGACTTTACCTGCGGGGCCTGGAAGACAAACAAACCTCACGAGATAAATCTCGAAAGTGGAGGGACTACAGCCGTTTTACAGCTTGAAAGAACAGGAGGTGCCCGTCAGTTGGATGTAAGGTGAATATGGAACCAACCTTTTACCCCAAGACCTTTTCATTACTTCGGGCAGGTGCCTATAATCCAGGGCAGGTAAAGACCGATATTCTTTCAGGAATAATAGTGGGCGTACTGGCACTTCCGCTTGCCATTGCATTTGCTATAGCATCGGGCGTGTCTCCCGAGAGAGGGTTGATTACTGCTGTTGTTGCCGGAATTCTGATATCCTTTCTTGGTGGCAGCCGGGTACAGATTGGAGGCCCCACGGGTGCATTTGTGGTTATTGTATTCGGGGTGGTACAGAACTATGGACTCGAGGGCCTCATAATTTCCACTATACTGGCAGGATTAATACTTGTTGCCTTTGGGCTGCTGAAACTCGGGACTCTGATCAGGTTCATACCCATTCCTTTGGTAGTTGGATTTACAAGCGGAATAGCGGTAATAATATTTACATCACAGATAAATGACTTTCTCGGACTGGGATTGGAGAAGTTGCCTTCGGAGTTTACAGGTAAATGGATCCTTTACTTCGGAAGCCTCGACCATATCAATTTTGTGGCTGTCGCCATCGCGGTTGGTACTCTGCTTTTAGGAATATACTCCAAAAAGATTACCACAAAAGTGCCCGGGGCCTTCATTGCCATTATTGTCATGACCCTGGTGGTGCAGTTGTTCAGGCTTCCGGTACAGACCATTGAAACACTTTATGGCTCTATACCCCGTTCTATTGGATTTGCTGATTTGTCAGGCTTCAGGCCCGGAAACCTGGTAAACTACATACAACCGGCAGTTACAATAGCCATGCTGGGGGCAATTGAGTCACTACTGTCGGCTGTTGTGGCCGACGGTATGATTGGTTCAAAGCACAGGTCAAATACTGAGCTTATTGCACAGGGGATTGCCAACATCGCATCAGGAATCTTTGGCGGTATTCCGGCTACAGGTGCAATAGCCAGGACTGCAACAAATGTGAAAAACGGAGGAAGGACACCTATAGCAGGAATCGTTCATGGGGTTACACTTCTGCTGATAATGCTGTTTTTCGGTAAGTATGCAGTCAAGATTCCCATGGCCTGCCTGGCCGGCATTCTTATGGTAGTTGCCTACAACATGAGCGAATGGAGATCGTTCGTTTCTATATTGCGGGGATCGAAGTATGATATGATTGTTCTTCTGGTTACCTTTTTTCTGACTGTACTGGCAGACCTCACGGTTGCCATACAGGTTGGAATGATACTGGCAGCCCTGCTGTTCATGCAGCGCATGTCGAGTATGGGTGATGTCAGGCTTATTGAGGGAGAGGGAGAAGGAGATGGAATGGAAGACTATTCTGCACTTCCGAAAGGAATTGTAGTCTATGAGATCAACGGGCCTTTCTTCTTTGGAGCGGCAAACCGTTACAAGGAGGTGCTGCGGGAGGCGGGCATAAAGGCAGAGATGCTTATACTGAGAATGAGAAACGTTCCCTTCATAGATGCCACCGGCATGCACAATTTCAAGGAGGTGCTTAAGACTCTGAATGACTATAAGGTAGAAGTGGTTTTGTCGGGCGTAAGGCCTGAAGTTGAGAAAGAATTGCTTGATGCAGGGGTTGAAAAGTATATTCCACGGGAGAATATATGCTCTGCATTCGATCTGGCTCAGAAAAAGGCCGTGTCAGATATGAAAGCCCAGCAATCTGGATAAGCTTCTGCAAGTTGTCAGTAGCCTGCAGCCTGACCATCCTTTCGCGACTCTGAGGCCCCGTAAAAGACCTTGTTTTTTTCGTCCCACATAATAGCCTGATAGCCTCCGTAGCTGCCGAGGCCCCACTGAATCTTATGTCCCTTTCTGAGCAGAGACTGTATCTCTTCCCACCTGAATCCGCTCTCAAGGTAAAGTGTCCCTCCGTCGGTCATAACCTCTCCGGTCGGTGCTGAAGAGCCGGAGTGGAAAATCCTGGGAGCATCACCGGCTTCCTGGAGATTCATTTTGAAGTCGATAAGGTTAACAATTATCTGAACATGGCCTTGTGGCTGCATGTCTCCTCCCATCACCCCGAAGCTTATCCATGGCTTGCCGCCCCTGGTTATGAATGCCGGTATTATGGTGTTGAAAGGTCGCTTGCCCGGAGCATACACATTGTTGTGCCCTTCACTCAGACTGAAAAGCTCTCCCCGGTCCTGAAGCACAAAGCCGAGTCCGGGAGGACACATTCCCGAGCCCATCCCCCTGTAGTTGCTCTGTATCAGCGAAACCATATTACCGAACTTGTCTGATACGGTAAGATAAATTGTATTGTCAGAGTCAAATTTTCCGGCATCATATCTCGATGCAGCCCTGTCTCGGTTTATCAGTTTCCTTCTTTCGGAGGCGTAACTTTTACTGATAAGTTGCTGTACCGGCAGGTTTTTTACGAAAGCCATATCGGCGTAGTACTTTGCACGGTATTCAAAGGCAAGCTTTTTGGCGTCGGTAAGCACATGAATATATTCAGCACTGCCGAATCCCATTCTTTCGATATCGTATCCTTCAAGTATGTTCAGCATCTGAAGGGCTGCTATTCCCTGACCATTGGGCGGAAGTTCCCATACCTCGTAACCCCTGTATGTAGTGCTGACGGGTTCAATCCATTCAGACCGGTGCCTGGCCATGTCATCGTAAGTCAGGAACCCACCCTGGCTCTTCATGAAGTCTGCTATTGTACGCGCAATCGAACCCCTGTAGAATTCGTTTCTTCCACCCTTTGCAAACCTTTCGAGTGTATTTGCCAACTGAGGATTACGGA
>CAYUOS010000003.1:0-47991 GCA_964446435.1 uncultured Rikenellaceae bacterium
TAATTAAATCTGCATATTCTTTCGGGTCTTTAAGCCCACCCTGTATGAGTTCCGCAAAAGATCGGTGATTTTCCCGGCGGACCCAGAAACGATCCGGTAGCTTTGGCAGTAAACTCTGAAGGCTATGCAGGCCTTGGGAGTGCTGCCAATAATAGCGTGATGCCCGACTGGTGGAAATTCAGCCCCGACACAGATAACTGGACAAGGCTTAGTGACTTTCCGGGAGCTGCAAGATATCATACCGTTTCATTTGCCATTGACAATAAAATATATGTAGGCTTCGGAACAGCACACCATAACCGAAATACGACAGATGATAATTTTTTCAGGGATTTCTGGGAATATGATATTGACTCAGATCAGTGGTCAAAGATAACAGACCCCCCCATGAGCGTTTCAGAATTCTATGACCTGAAGAATTCTTCTGCCATTGCCTATAATGGTAAAGGATACATAAGACTTTATGATAAAATGTTCGTATATGATCCATCAGGTGGCTGGTCAGTTCTTGATATCCCTCCGGTTGCTCTCTCAGGTCATTATACATACAGGCCATTTTGTCTGGAGATATCCGGCAGGATATTCTGGTTCTTCGGGTTTGAGTATTACTATGGAAGCAACACCATGTTGCTGGTTCATGAGTATAATCCGCAACTGAATACACTGACACATCTTATAACATATAACAATCCTCCTGTCAGAGCCCTACCAGTATCTATTGTCCTTAACAACAAGGGGATATTTGGCGGAGGCCCAAGGGCAAACTATCTGTATCCCAATGAAAGAGGGTCTTTCCTGAGTTTCGATCCTGATACATATGAACTTGTCAGGCTTGAAAGCTTCCATCAACCATGTGCATCACAGGCCGGTTTTGTGATCGATGGCAGAGGATACATAGGGCTGGGAGCTACCACCGGGCCCGTTCCAGGCAAGGAATTTTTTATCTTTGATCCATTCTGAGATCATTCAGTTATACACTAACCCCCAGTTACTATGAGACAGTCGTTAACCATTTTAATCGTATCGCTTATGGTTGCATCATGCACCGGTGGTGGAAAGGCACCCATTGAATATCCAGCAACGGCACAGGAAGAGGTTGTCGATAATGTTTTCGGAACCCCCGTTGCCGACCCCTACCGTTGGCTCGAAGATGACATGTCGGCCGAGACTGCCGATTGGGTAAAGAGACAAAATGTCGTCACTTTCGGATATCTTGAGCAGATCCCTTACCGTGAGGAGATTAGGAGCAGGCTCACTGCCATGTGGAATTACGAGAAGTACGGTGCCCCTTTCAAAAGGGGTGACTACACCTACTTCATGAAGAATGACGGGCTTCAGAATCAGTTTGTCGTTTACCGGCAGAAGGATGGCGGAGAGGCAGAGGTCTTCCTCGATCCTAACAAGTTCTCTGAGGATGGCACAACTTCACTGAGCGATATGGGCTTTTCAAGTGACGGAAACATGGTGGCCTATTCCATCTCAGAGGGAGGTTCTGACTGGCGTAAGATAATAGTTATGAATGTGGTGACAATGGAGGTGATAGGAGACCCGCTGATTGACATTAAGTTCAGCGGCATCTCATGGCAGGGCAATGAGGGGTTTTACTACTCGAGCTATGACCGTCCTGATGGAAGTGAGCTCTCAGCCATGACCGATCATCACAAGCTCTACTTTCACAGGATAGGCACCCCGCAGAGTGAAGACAAGGTGGTGTTTGGTGCCGATCTTAAGAGGAGGTATGTGGGTGGTTATGTTACCGAGGATGACAGGTTCCTGGTGGTTACAGCGGCGGTCTCAACGACAGGCAACGAGCTATATGTAAAGGATCTCTCAAGGCCAGACAGCAGGTTTGTTACAGTAGTTGACAACTTCAGGAACAATCACAGTGTTATCGCAAATGAAGGGACGAGGCTCTATATCTCAACAAACCTTGATGCACCCAACGGGAGGGTGGTTACTGTTGACTTCTCAGGCCCCGGCACCGGAAACTGGACTGATTTCATTCCTGAAACCGAAAACGTCCTCTCTCCCTCATCAGGGGCCGGATATATCTTTGCCAACTATCTTATCGATGCCATATCGCACGTGAAGCAGTTTGACATGAAGGGCACTCTTGTGAGAGAGTTAGAACTTCCGGGAGTTGGAACCGCTTCAGGCTTCGGAAGCCGGAAGAAGGATACGGATGTTTATTTCAGCTTTACCAATTATATTACACCCTCCACGATCTATAAACTTGAACCTGTAAGCGGTTCAGTGGAGGTTTTCAAGAAGCCTGATGTGGCCTTCATGACAGATGAGTATGAGTCAGTTCAGGTGTTCTATACTTCAAAGGACGGTACAAGGGTGCCGATGATAATAACCCACAGGAAGGGTATAAGGATGGATGGCAAAAATCCAACCATTCTATACGGATATGGCGGATTCAATATCAGTGTAACTCCCTCTTTCAGTGTTGCAAATGCACTATGGCTTGAGATGGGAGGTGTATATGCAGTGCCCAATATAAGGGGTGGTGGCGAGTATGGCGAAAGATGGCATCTTGCCGGTACGAAGATGAACAGGCAGAACGTGTTCGACGATTTCATTGCAGCAGCAGAGTATCTCTACGGCACCGGGTACACCTCGCCAGATTTTCTGGCCATGAGGGGTGGCTCGAATGGTGGACTCCTTGTGGGAGCAGTAATGACACAGAGGCCCGATATTATGAAGGTAGCCCTTCCTGCCGTGGGTGTACTCGATATGCTGAGGTACCATAAATTCACGGCCGGAGCCGGTTGGGCGTATGATTACGGAACAGCAGATGAGAGCGAGGAGATGTTCAGGTACCTGCTCGGATACTCACCGGTGCATAATGTCCGTGAAGGTGTAAGCTATCCTGCAACACTCATTACCACTGCCGACCATGACGACAGGGTCGTACCTGCACACTCGTTCAAGTTCGCGGCACACCTTCAGGATAAGCACAGGGGCAGTAATCCGGTTCTTATCAGAATCGAGACAATGGCTGGTCACGGGGCAGGAATGCCTGTAAGCAAGACAATTGAACAGTGGGCTGACCTGTTCAGCTTCACGCTCTGGAACATGGGGGTTAAGAAGCTGAGATAGATTTTGCAAGGTATTCCTGTTCGGTCTGACCAGGAGTGGGAATAAGGGTGGTATGATTATCGAGGCGACCCAGTGATGCAAGTTCCATAATGGTGGTGTAGCCCGACCGTGAGATTATACGCCGGCTGCCCTTTATCAGGGCAGCCATTGCACACGGCCTCAGGTGTGGTATTGAGACTATATTACCTTTGCGGGTCACTGCTCCTGCATCTTCAGGCCTGCCTTCCAGGACAAATAAAACACCATCTGAGTCTGCCCATTTTACTGTTATCTTTTCTCTCAGCATACTGCGTTGTGGTTCCGGACCTGACAGTATCAGCACCGACCAGTTATCACCGGCCATTATCCTGAGCCTTTCTGGCACAACAATCTCTTCAGGCCTGCAAAGTTCATATTTTGAAAGTATTCCAATATACCTTGCATTTGATGGAATGGTAACATCGTGTGAAAGAATCCCCGACAGGTTACCCTCCCCTTGAAGGTCAGGTATGTGGCATTCATCGAACTGCAGTATGAACAGCCGGTGAAAAAGTACTCCCACAGGCTCAAGGAACTTCAGCATCAGAGGCATTGGTAATCGAAGCATATGAGTCACGTAGACAGTTTTAATGCCTCTGTTCCACAACCCCATTCGGTTATCGCTTATTACCAGATCATATTTCTGCTCCTTCAGCATTCGTTTCAGGGTGTAATGCTCCCTGATAATGGATATGAAAAAGGCAGGAACCCTGAAAATGGTGTAAAGGTACATCGGCAGATATCGCGAGTACCTGGTTGTAAAGCCCGGGAATAATAAAGTGCCTGCCCCCGGCAGGTCGCGTGCAATTAGTCTTAACTGCCTTTCGCTTCCCCCGAATACCACCTCATGGCCTTCATTCATCAACCTGAAAGCTACCGGCAACATCCTTGAGGTATGCCCCAGACCCCAGTCGAGAGGACAGATCAGGATACGCATTGGTAATAACTATTAGCCTGAAACCTGAGTTTCAATACCGAGCTCCCTTACCCTGGATGCAATCGACTCAAGTTCCTTCATTGGTACCTTGAAGAGCCGCCCACCCTCGGGGGTATCACGGTGTATGGTATATATCATCACCTCACGGGGGGCTATCTCACGTAGTGCAGTCAGCCATGCCTCAACCTCTGCAGGTGTTGTATTGTCAATCGTCTTCCCTTCATACTCACCCCTTAAAAACAGGGTCTGTATCGTAACATCACCCCTGAAGAGCTTCAGGCTCTCAATTGTTTCTGCAACAGAGTAACCCGCTCCCGGCTGGTTATGAAGCCTTACGGTTTCATCAAATGCCGAGTCGAGTTTAAGAATGTTGCGGTCTGTTTTCAGAAGTGCCTTGCGTATCTCTTCCCTGTTAATCATGGTGGCATTCGAGAGTACTGCTATAGAGGCAGAGGGGCATAGCTCATCCCTCAGACTTACCGTATCGTCAATTATGCCGGGGAAGTCAGGATGTATAGTCGGTTCGCCGTTGCCGGCAAAGGTTATGACATCGGGTGGATTTCCTGATTTTCCCATCTCAGTGAGTTTGTTTTCAAGTGCTTCGCGCACCTCATCACGTGAAGGGAGAGGACTCTTCAGATGTTCATCCCTTGTCCATCCGCATTCGCAGTATACACAGTTGAAGTTGCAGACTTTCCTGTCGGCCGGAAGAAGGTTTACACCGAGTGAAACGCCGAGTCTCCGGCTTTTAACCGGTCCAAAAATGATCTTGTCAAAAAGAAAGGTGGCCATCTCTATATTAATCTTTTTACCCTTGATCGGGTTGTAAGTCCGGGTACCGACAGATCGGCATCTTCAATAAGCAGAAGTCCCGGTTTTTTACCCGGCTCAACAGACCCTGCCCATGAATCAGCTCCCAGTGCTTTAGCCCCGTTTATTGTTGCCCATTCGATCAGTTCTCCGAGAGGCAGTTCAGGAAAGGACTCCTGCAGTGTTGCAAGCTCAGCAAGTATACTGAGCCTTGTGTTAGATGCCAGGCTGTCGGTTCCCACAACGATATTGCACTTGTTTTCACGAAGCATATTTACAGGAGGCAGACTTCCTGTGATGTAGAGGTTTGAGTTGGGGCAGAGGCACCAAAAGGTGCGGCCTCTTTTATTCACCTGGCTGACTGTGGTTTCATCGGCAAAGGTGTTGTGAACCAGCAGCAGGTTGCCTTCCGTGGTTATATGCCTGAGCACCGCCTCAGAATGTGACCGGGGCAGTAACGGCCGGCTCCCTTCTGCCAGCAGATCACGATATGGCCTCAGCAATTCACTCTCCTCATCCCTCAGCATCATTGCTTCCTCTTCCGATTCCATGAAATGTATCGATGATACTGCCTCCCCCGGCTTGTAATTCCTGATAAGTTCCATTAGTGGAATCGAAATTGCATATGCCGAGTGTGTGGTTATATTATACTTAAGTGATCTCTTCTCAGCCTCGAGAGCCACAGCCTCGGCCTCGGCAAAACGTTTTCCAGCTTTCAAGGGATTGATCCCAAAGACCTCTATCAGTGAAAGGTAATCAATTCCTGATTTCTCCTTTGCGGCAAAGGAAGTGGTTCCGTTGCATATGTCAGCACATGCCACAACTCCCTCTGCTGCCATTATGCTGTCATACCTTATTGCCGCAGCTTCTGCTTCTGCTCCTGATTCAGCTTCACCGTTTGCAAGTGATTCCTCCCTGAGCCCCCTGATAGAGTCAATGAAACCCGGCAATCCGGTTCCCTGCCTAATCAGACCTTTCATCCATGACAGTTCGAGGTGGGTGTGACAGTTTACAAATCCGGGTACAATTATGCCGTTATAGTATGCCAGTGTTGATGTTTCGGGCAGGTTGCCGCCCGTATCGGTAACGGAGATGATGGTTCCGTCATCTGTTGTCGCTATTACCGGTCTTCTGAGGGGAGGACCCGCACAGGTGTATACATATTGAGCCGAGAACAGTCTCATTAATAAGCTATTGAATAGTCTTTTCTCGTCAGCATGGGGTTGTCTATACGCGAATGCTTTTCCCACCTGCCGGTCTTCGGGTCATGGTTAAGAAGATTGCCCCTGATGCTTACGTAAGAGGTATCAGGCACTGTTGCCGATATTGTGTATTGCCTGAGAACACCATCCTTGGGCAGTGGTATCTCCTGCCAGTACGACAGGGTTCCGGTCTCGGTGGTGTCAGGTTTCCAGAACCAGACTGTTATACGGGGGTTCAGGCTCTGGTCGTCTTCAAATACAACCGCCCCCAGCGAAAGTGTGTACAATCCGGTATCGGCAAGCAGGTGCTCAAAGCTGATCATGTCGGTAATACCGTCCTGCGGAAGTGAATAGGTAAATCTGCCTGGCCACAGATTTACCACCTCCGGCAGCCTTTCGGTCCTTGCCTGCACCTCTGACTGCAATTCGGTAAGTCGCCTGAGTACCTGCTCATAAATGGTTTGAAGCTTTTTCGGCTTGTTTATGAAATAGTACTGCAGCGATTTGTCCAGCTGCTCCCTGGTATAGCCGTGGTTGCCGATAACCTCCATGTAGGTAATTACTGAATCCTTGCTGGCATGCTTCATCTGTATGTCAGAAAGGTTCAGAAGTCCGTCGGTAAGGTAGATATCTGTAAGAATGACTATCATGTCAGACTGTGATATTAAATCCTTTTTGTCGAGTTTAGTCCTCCTGCCTGAACACGATACAGCGGTTGACAGAATGACCAATGTCGTTGCTCCAAGTATTGCCCGGAAAAGAAATCTTGAAGTAGTGGTTCTCATTTCCAATCCTTTTGAAGATATTTCTTACTCAGGTACCTTACAGGGTACCAGGCTGCAATATACCCAATCGTAAGTACGGTGACCCCGGAAAGCAGGAAGTCCTTTAACTTCATAACCACAGGGTAGGCGTCGAGCATCAGCGAGTCACTCTGGAACCTTACCAGTCCGAAAGTCTGCTGAGCCCAGCATACAATGAATCCGATGGCCAGTCCGGCCAGCGTCCCGAAGACCGATATCATCCATCCTTCATAGATGAATATCCTGCGTACCAGGTTGTCGCCGGCGCCCAGACTGCGCAATATCTTAATATCCTTCTCCTTTTCAATTATCAGCATTGTTAATGAACCGATTATGTTGAATGAGGCGATAATTATGATAAAGGTGAGTATTATGAATATTGCGAGCTTCTCAGACTTCATCACTTTGTAAAATAGTTCCTGCTGTTCGTAGCGGTCCTGTACCAGATAACCGGCTCCGAAGATATCGCGAACCCTTGAGGCTGACTGTTTCAGGTCGGCTCCCTCCTTAAGCTTGACCTCGACTGCGGTTACCTCCCTATCGTAATCGAGAAGTTCCCTCATCATCACGAGGGGGATGAAGACATATTTTGAATCAAAATCCTGTTCAACTTCAAAAATACCCGATGGCCAGATGAACTGCCTGTTGAATGCAGATTCGGGATTGTTGATGTTACCCTTTCGGTTTGGCATGTAGATGGAAAGGGGAGTGACGAAATTGACCCTTATGCCAAGTGAGTTGGCAACACCAAGTCCCACTACTGCGTATGGATTGCCGTGCTCATCAGTGAGGGCAAATTCTCCGTCCCACATCGATTTGCCAAGACCGGTTATGTCGGGATAGTTGCTGTCAACACCCCTTACTGTTCCTATGAACTGCCTCTCACCGTATTTGAGAAGAGCATTCTCTTCAAGTACGACGGCATAGTTTTCGACTGCCGGTATCTGGCCTATCATGAGCATTTTCGTGCTGTCGGGCACAAATACCTTGCCCCTGGCAGCGGTAATCCTGATATCGGGGTCGAAGGTACTGAAGATGCCTGTCACCATCTTTTCGAGGCCGTTGAATACAGAAAGTATTATGACCAGGGCCATAGTACCCACCATTACGCCGGCAACTGATACACCTGATATAATGTTGATTGCATTTCGCGACTTTTTTGCGAACAGGTATCTCTTTGCTATGTAGAGTGACAGTTTCACCTATCGGTTTTTACAGCTTTTACAATCAGGCCTGTGCCTGAACTGTGCCTGAATGATACATCGAGGAGGTTAAGAATCAGTACAAACGGCATCAGTACCATGTAATAAAACGGCAGAATGACCCAGAATATTCCTGAGAAACCTATAAGCTTTACGGGGTACTTCATAGACAGTCTCCAGCCCAGTGAACCGGGAACGCCATAACTGTAATCAGCGCTGATGTCTTTAAAACCTGCCTTTTGCAGTGTTCCCATAAGGTCTTCCCTGTTGTAGCCGTCACGTACATGCTCATCAATAAATGATTTGTCACCATGTTTGCGGACATCGGAACCTCCTTTGTCAGACGGGGTTGAAATTACCAGCAATCCTCCCGGCTTAAGGGCATTGTGGAAATTTGCAAAAACCTTTTTGTCTTCTTCAATGTGCTCCATTACATCGACCGATAAAATCAGGTTGAACCTGTTACTGATGTCAAGTTTTGTAAGGTCGCCGCCAATAGCTTTTATTCTTTCTCCAAGGCCTGACCGGGCAACGAAACCGGCAAAATCAGATATATGATCTTCATCGATGTCGATGGCTGTTATCCTCCACGATCTGTTCATCGAGGCAAGTCTGTGGGAATACTGTCCGAACCCTGCACCGGCGTCGAGTATTTCGGCATCGTGAGGAAGATTGCGTGACTCCCTGCGAAGGAGATGCCTGATGTGCCATGACCGCAACAGAAGTATATCAAGCATGCAGTAAAGTACCCTGCGTAAGATAATGTTGCTGCCGGCGATGGAACCCAGGCTCTTCTTGATAGGGTCGTATTGCATCAGATTATCAGCTGTTGAGTAATTTGTCGATGTTGTCGATATAGTCGAGGCTGTCGTCAGCAAATATTGCCAGCTCAGGTATGATGCGCAGCTGGTTGTGTACCTGCTTTCCCAGATCATAGCGGATTGTCGATATGTGGTCCTTTACTGTGTTTATCGTCTTTTCCTTGTCTGATGAAGGGAATATGCTTAGATATATCCTGGCCACTGAGATGTCAGGACTCACCCTGACGGTTGTGACTGTTATCATTTTTCCGGGGGCAAGCTCAGGGGTACGGCGTCTCAATATCTCTGCGAGCTCTTTCTGTATCAGCCGTGCTATTTTCTTCTGGCGTGTAGATTCCATTTTAAGGAGCAATTTGGTGTTGCAAAGGTACAATTTTAAGCCGAATAGACTAACTTTGCCGCCGGCCTTGCCGGTAACCAGTGAAGGGCCGGAATAAATGATTTTGGAATGGAGACAGTAGTTAGCGGAATACGATCGACAGGCAACCTGCACCTTGGCAATTACTTCGGTGCAGTGCAGAATTTTCTCAGAATGCAGCATGAAAACAGGTGTTTCTTTTTTATTGCCGATTATCATTCGCTTACCACACACCCCAAACCCGAAGACCTCCATAACAACATCAGGCAGGTTCTTGCCGAATACCTTGCCTGCGGAATTGACCCTGAAGTGGCTACCGTATTCATTCAGAGCGATGTGCCCGAGGTTACAGAACTCTACCTGCTGCTGAATATGAACGCCTATGTGGGTGAACTTGAAAGAACAGCCTCTTTCAAGGAGAAGATAAGGAAACAGCCCGATAATATCAATGCAGGACTGCTGACCTATCCGGTTCTGATGGCAGCCGATATTATCATTCATAAAGCCAGTAAGGTGCCGGTAGGCAAGGACCAGGAGCAGCATCTTGAGATGACCAGGCGTTTTGCCAGGAGGTTCAATACAATGTACGGAGTCAACTACTTTCCCGAACCCGATGCATATAATTTCGGAAAGCAATTGATTAAGATACCGGGCCTGGACGGTACTGGGAAGATGGGAAAGAGTGAAGGAAATGGTATTTACCTCGCAGATAAGCCTGAGGACATAAGGAAGAAAGTGATGAGGGCAGTAACCGATACCGGCCCGACAGAGCACGGTCAGAAAATGTCAGAGCCTGTGAAGAACCTGTTCACGATAATGGAGGTTGTCTCTGAAGCATCGGTTGTGAAACATTTCAGGGAGAGCTACAGGGACTGCACAATACGTTATGGCGATCTTAAGAAGCAGATTGCCGAAGATACCATTAAGTTCACCACACCTATCAGGGAAAGAATAGATGAAATACTGGCCGACAAAAAATATATTGCAGGGGTTGTTGCTGCCGGTGCTGAGAAAGCCCGTGCCAGTGCTTCTGCCACCATCCGCGATGTTCGTGAAATTATAGGATACAGGTCATTTGCATGAAAAGGATAAAGCCAGGCTGTTTTTCAACCTGGCTGCCCTGATGATTCAAGGATATTTTGGAGATTGCCTGTAATAATGACATCGCAAATAGTATGCCAAAGCATTGGTTTCACATTCTCACATTAAATATTGACCCTCTTCGCTCTTTCGAAAGGAGCGTTGCGGTCAAACAGGTACCTGTAGGTAACGTGTGTCTTTGAAATGGTGGCTCCAATCTGTTCGAGCAGATGCATCATTGACGGGTTGAAGTCGCCTATCCAGTTGAATTCCAATTCCTTGTATGGAAAGGATGGTTTGAGTGCTATCTCACCGAATGCCGCTATAAGGGCTCCTTCCACGCCCTTCCTCTGGTGTTCGGGCACTACTCCGAAGATAAGACCGAACGCCCTTCTGGTTGTCCGGGCAATATGGCGGTGCCAGAGAAACTTCACCTTTCCCTGAAAGTTCATCTTCCCTTTGAGTTTCCTTATTATAGGGTTTATCTCAGGCAGCATCAGGAAAAAGCATACAGGCTCATCCTTGTAATAACCGAACCAGAGCAGCCTCAGGTCGATAACGGGTTTCATCGATTTAAATACCAGTTTAGCCTGTGCTTCCGTGGTGTTCCTGCCACCCTGAAATCCTGCCCATGCCTTATTGTATACCGCTATAAAATCAGAAGGCACTCTTTTGAACGTTTTTCGGGTCGGATGGCAGAAACGATAGTCAGGATTATTGCGTATTCTTTCGGCCTTTTCCATGATTACCGGATCGACACCTACGGAGGTAACAGGTTTGTGATAGGTGTACTGATTATAGTAGTTACGAAATCCGTACTCCTCAAAGAACTCCCTGTACCACGGAAAGTTCCACGGCATACAATAATTTGGTGGTTCAAATCCGTCTACCAGCAGTCCCCACCACCTGTCCCTGTCGCCAAAATTTATCGGGCCGTCCATTGCTTCCATGCCTTTCTCTGCCAGCCATTCACGGCATTTATCAAAAAGGGCAAAGGCCAGGTCAATGTTATTTTCAGATTCGAAAAACCCCATGCCACCCGTTGGCTGGTTATAGCCGCTGCTTGTTTTCTTATTGTAGAATGCCGCCACACGGCCTACTGTAATGCCCTGATGGTTGGTTGCTATCCATCTTACCGCATCACCGTTGCGAAAGAGTTTGTTGCGGGTTCTGTCGAATACGCTCTCTATATCATTGTCAATTGGTCTGATCCAGTTCTTCTCGTTTCTGTAAAGCCTCACGGGAAGCATGAGGAACTCCTTAACATCCTCAATACTCTTTACTTCCCTGATATTGAATCGGTCAGCCATGTCTTAATTCTCTTCCCTCTGTGCCGAAGAGGCAAATATGTTACGGGTATTGCCTCCGGCCCATCTTATCACGGTTCTCTCCTTAACATCGTATACGTCTCCCCTGCGAAGCAGGAAAAACCTGCCGTCGTTTGGCAGGCGGAGGGAATCTCCCTGGTTGTTGTGCCAGAGGTTCTGGTCGTATATTGCCACGAAGCTCTCTCCCAAAACCTCCATTCGGTTACCCTGTACAAGTACCGCTGTGTTCTCATCGATTCCGATTCCAAGCAGATAAGGATACTCCCTTAACACCTCCACAAGGTCGTGCTGCCTGTTTCTTACAAGCAGGTGCTGATCGATCGCAGAATTGGTAAGGTATCCGAAACCTTCGGTATGGTCTCCCATCATTATTGTATTTGTACGGGTATCGCCTCGCACAAGGTAACTTCCCTGGATTGTGGCACCTGCTGAGCTTCCTCCGATAACGCCACCGCGGTTGAGTACATCTCTCAGTTCCTTTTCAGTCAGTTTTCCACCATAGGCATCAACGAGTCTCCATTGTCTGCCACCGCCAAAGAACACGCCGCCAGCCTTACGGAGGATCGAAGCAAACTCCTCGGTGTCAGCCTCCGCAGGGTCGTATGTGTGAAGAAGCTTTACATTGGTTGCACCCACGCCCGTAAGAAGAGACACCGTTCGTGCCGTATCGAATCGCTCCGCCCCTGAGGCCGTAGGTATAAAGACAATCAGGGCGTCGTTTCCCCCTGCAAGTGAAATGAAGCGTTTCACCACCGTGGTGTCACGCAGCGCACCGCCTGCTATTACCAGCGAGCCCTTCCCGGGCCCCTCAGTTAGGAAGTATTTCTGATGTTCAACGGTATTCTCCGTGCATGATGATAAAAAAAACAATATTGCAGCAAGAGCTGTCAGGCTCAATTTCTCTCTTGTAATCATTTTTACGGTATTGTTTTGGTCCGGACGAAAGCTAAAGAAAAACATCCTGATTTCAAAACCAGGTTCTATACCACCACCCTCAGCGAAAGAATAAAATTCCTTCCCGGGGCGACTATACCGGAAGAGTAGGGCCTGTAACCATGGTCGAGGATATTTTCCACTCCTGCATTCAGGGTACCCCAGTCTCCCAGGTTATATGAGGCCTTGAAATTCAGTGTGATCCAGCCGGGAGAGAATGGGTTGCCGTTGTCGTCAGTTGCATACATATATGGCTTTTCAGCTTCAGATGGAGGCATTTTCGTGAACGGCTTTCTGCCGTTGTAGTTGCTGTACAGGTCGGCTTTAAGCCTTGCCCGCTCAAATGTAAGATGCGTTGATCCGAACAAAGGGGCAACGTGACGAAGCGGAATATCATCCTGGTCCTTGCCATCAGTAAGGTTTAGAGTGGACCTTAACCTGAGGTCACGGGCAAGGTTGGCCTGAAGGCTGAACTGAACCCCGTAGACCAGCGCGCTTCCAGCGTTGACAACTGCTTCTACCTTGCTGGGGATATCCCGGTAGATAATGGTATCTTCACCGTTGAAGAGAAAATCCCTCCTTACCATGGCATTATCGAGCCAGGTAATGAATCCGTTCACCTCTGCGTGAAGCACCTTGCCGAAATTCTTCATCAGGCCTATATCCATATTCCAGGCATATTCCGGCTTTAGCATGGGATTTGGAACAACAACCACACCGGGTGTTGATTCAAATACCTTTCCGGCATCATCGAGGTTCGGAGCCCTGAATCCGGTAGAAGCATTTATCGTCAGCTCTGAGTTTGCCGTTATCTTCTGAACTATTCCGGCTGAACCTGTCAGAGCTCCGTTGGCAATTGATATCTCGGTGAAGGGAAAACCATACCAGCTGTTATCGGCGATATTCGAACTGAGGGTTACATAGTTGTACCTAAGGCCGGTAATTAGTGTGAACCTTTCAGTTACGGGATTCTTGTAGCCTCCGTAAACAGAGTAGCTGCTGAAAATATTTTTTCCGTTGGGATAGCGGGTTCCGGCAGGTGTTACAACTCCTGTTTCAATATTCTTTACCTGTGCAACAGAGTTGATATCGTTCAGCACATACTCTGCTCCATAATACAATAGCTGTTTTCCGTTAAGTGTTTTGTCGATATCAAGGTTGAGGGAAAAGATCCTTAGCCTTTCAAACTGGCTGTTCAATGCCACCCTGTCAATAGCCCTGTCATGCCTGCTCTCGCGGTAAAACTGGTGTGCGGCAATAAGTTTCAGGTTGTCGAAAAGGGCGTATCCGTTCTTCCAGGTGGCCTCTGCCGAGGTCATTATCCATTCCTGTGGGCCGTAATACCAATCACCGAATCTGAGTTTTCCCGACCTGTAGACAATCAGCCTGTCATACCTTGGTACATCGGATAGCTTCGACCAGTGATTGGAGATAACCAGATTGAAGTCATCAGAAGCCCTGTATCTTAACTTGTTGATGGTATTAAACTGGCTATATCCTGAAGGGTATTGTACCCGGGGGTCATTACTGGTTACGATGCTGTCTCTGTTATTAACCCTGATTACGTATTCAGGCCTGAGGTAGGAGTCATAACCGGGTTTTCCCATCCTGAGATCGCTAAAATCTGAATATGTCACACCAGTCAGCCATGCCATCTTCTTGCCACCGACATTGAAATCGAAATGAGCGCTCTTTTCCTTGTTGGCCGTTGAATATCTTGTATAGGCATCAGCCTTGATATATGGTTTATCGCCGGTTGAGACCAGTGCTCTCTTGCTGTGAAAATCCATTACGCCCCCAATGGCGTCGCTGCCATAGATAGCAGCTCCTGGCCCGAAAATAATTTCGGTGCGTTCAATCACTGAAGGGTCAAGTGAAATCACATTCTGGATGTTGCCTTCCCTGTAGATGGCATTGTTCATCCTGACACCGTCAACGACAATCAGTATCCTGTTGGTCGCAAATCCCCTTATCATGGGACTTCCTCCACCAAGCTGACTCTTCTGGATGAATACCTCACCCGACAGACTCAGCAGATCGGCTGCAGTCTGAGGATTCTGCAGTTCCACAACCGACTTCAGTATGGGAGTAATCTTGTTTGGAACCTCATCTGCCTTCTGTTCCCACCGGCTGGCTGATACTACAAATTCATCAACAACAAATACCTTCCTGGTAAGCCTGACGGTAAAGTTCATTGCCTCAATTTCCCTGGAGGAGAAGCACTCGCTTTCGAACGCAAAATGCTGGAAGCATACACTCTTTGAGCCTGAAAAGGCCGAAAACGCAACCCTGCCGGTCCTTGATGTATAGGCAAATGATGCCCGTGCCTGATCGTATACTGCAACGTCTGGTACCGGCTTGTTCTCCTCATCAACAACCCGTATGTATTGGCCATAAGCATCTGAAAGAAACAGAAACGGCAATAGAACAAGTAATAAAAAGCCCCCCCTCTTATCCATGACAAACCATCAATTATTCAAGTAAAACTCCTGCGAATCAAAAAGCATACCAATCGGACCCGCGAAGATATGATTATTAAACATAAACCGGGAAGATCAGTTTACTGAATCCGTCAATAATTCTTATTTTTGATGATGGTTTATACTAAAACTTGACCTACGTGAGCAGGAAAAATGGCATTCTCTTAATTTCCCTTGTGCTTGTACTTCTGGCTGCTGTCTATTTCTTTTCCAGGAGAACCAGCGTTTCAGGTTTCGGAGATCCTTACAAGGCTATTCCCTCCGACGCCATCTTCATACTTGAGACTCCCGATCTGCCAGGATTTCTTAACAAGCTATCCGGACGGTCGGGTCTGTTTCGGGAGATTGCCTCAGTAAAGGAGTTGAGTGACTTCAACACCTCCTTCAACTTTGTCGATACGGCATTCGGGAGGAAGGATGTGAAAAGACTGTTCGGTTTCGGCAGCACTGTGGTTTCATTTCATATTATGGGAAAGGACAGACTGGTTCCGTTACTTTCACTCAATGTAACCCCTGAGATGAGGCATCGTCAATTGAGGGAGATACTTTTGTCAACAGGAGCCGAAACAATTAAAGAGTCTGAATATCAGGGAGTCGATGTTTTCGAGATTCCTCGCCCGGCTAAGGGAGAGGGTAATTCGGTATTTGTAGGATACAGACAGGGAGTAGTTCTCAGTACCACTTCAAGGGTTCTGCTTGAGAATGCTGTCAGGCAACTCGATGAAGATTCCGATATCAGGAGCGACAGATCATTCAGCAGGGTCTTCCTCTCAGCAGGCAGGAATGAAGACAGGCTTTTTGTTATTTTCAGCAATCTGCCCCGGTTCCTTGCCACACTCACGGCCGGGAAGGGAAATCAGCTTGCAGCTGCCTCAGGCAGACTTGCCGGCACCGCTGAAGGCGACCTGCTGATTAGAGAAAGCGGTTTGATTGTAAGCGGGTATATTGAAACTGATGACCCTTCACAATCACTCTACCGGTTCAGGAACATCCCGGCAATATCTTTCGACTCGTACAAGATTCTGCCTGCCTCAACGGCCCTCTTTGAGACCTCGGCGATGGCCGCATTCAGGAACAGCAGGCCGGTATCAGGTACCGCCCAGGATGTGCTCAGGCTTATAGCATCGCAGGTAATGCCATTTACAGGTGACGAGGTTACCAGGGCGCTTCTCGATATTAGGGAGAGACCCGTGGCTGACAACTTTATACTACTTTATGAAATCAGGAACAAGGATCACATAGACAAGGCCATTAACTCAATACTAAAGGAAAACAGCACCGGCGGGGAGAACCATATATTATGGTTTACCCCTGATGACCAGACACGACTGCCGGTTTACAAAGCCCCGGCGGCAGGACTGCATGATCTTATTGTGCCGGGATTTGCGCCTGGTTTCAGGGACCTGTTCTATGCGGTATATGATAACTTCCTTATTTCAGGAAGCTCATATGTGAGTGTTACCAAGGTGCTTTATGACAATATTCTGAACCGGACACTGGCCAATGATTTGGGCTACCGCGACTTTGAATCTACAATGCCCTCAAGGCTATCGTACTATTTCTATACAGTCCCTTCAAGAATAACCGGTATGCTGACGGAATACCTGACACCGTCAGGGATGAAGGTCATAAATAACAACATGCAATCAATCAGGAAAGTATCGGCGCTGGGGTTTCAGTTTTCGCCTATAAATGAGATGCTTTACCATAGCATCTCGGTAAGGTTCAAGGATGAAATAAGGGAAGAATCTGTCAGTGAGTGGGAAACACTGCTCGATACAACAGCCTGTATCAAGCCATTTTTCTTTACAAACCATAATACAGGTGCCAGAGAGATTTTTGTACAGGACCTTAAGAACAACATCTATCTGATAAATGCCACCGGAAGGGTCTTGTGGAAGGCCCCTATCAGGGAGCGTATCAACGGGCCTGTCTATATGGTAGACTATTTCCGTAACGGCAGATTTCAGTTGTTGTTTGCCGGCCGGGAGTACCTGCACATGGTCGACAGGAATGGAAATTACGTGGAGAGATACCCGGTGAAGCTCAGGTCTCCTGCAGCCGGACCACTCTCAGTATTCGATTATGACAATAACCGCGACTACAGGCTCTTCATTGCAGGAGAGGACAGGCTTATATATGCATATGACAAGACGGGAAGCGTAGTAAGGGGATGGACCCAGTACCGCACCCAGGGACTGGTCAGGTCTGAGATAAAATTCTTCAGGGTTTCAGGAAAGGACTATATCGTGGCCGGCGATGAGACCGGACTCTATTTTCTCGACCGAAGGGGTTCTGTAAGGCTTACTACAAGGGAACCGGTAAGGAAGGCTGTAAACAGTGAGATAAGACTCACAACGGGAGCAGACCCGTCGCTGGTTTGTACATCACCCGACGGGGTAATCCAGATAATATCATTCAATGGTGCGGTAAAAAAGATCGAAACCCAAAAGTTTTCACCAGATCACTCATTTGAATATTTTGATGTCGATGGTGACGGAACAGGTGAATTCCTTTTTATTGACAAGGGGAAGTTGTACCTTTATGATAGCAAGGGCACCAGACTGTTCACAAAGGATTTCGGAACAAGCGACCTCCAGGGTCCGATAGGATTCATCTTCTCGGGCAATGATCGTGGAATTGGTGTTATTGACAACAGGAACAAGCAGATATATATTGTTGACAGAAAAGGAGACGTTTTCAAGGGATTCCCTCTAAGGGGCGCCTCCCTCTTTTCAATAGGAAGACTTACTGGAACACCCGGTTTCAATCTGATTGTGGGGGGAACAGACAACTTCCTGTATAATTACAGAATAACTCGATAACCAGACAATTGAATAAAATAATGAGAAATACCGGCTTCTTATCACTTTTGGCAATAATGATAGCCATGATGGCATCATGCATCAAAGAGACCTACGATATGAACAGGCTTTCGGAAAAGATGCGCCTTAGTCCTACCTTCGCTATTGCCGCTGCTACCGGGAAAGTTACTCTCGGCGATGTTGTTAAACCAAATGACACCATCTTCTTTGACGATGATAAGCTTTTGAAGGTCTGGATAAGGAGAGACTCAGTGATTGAAATCAACCTTGAGTCACTGATTGACCTTAATGAAACCTTTTCATTCAGTGGCACCTATCCGGTTGGAGAGGTGATGATCGACAACTTTTCATCAGTGTATCAGTTGGCACTCGGGCAACTGACCCAGTATTTCAATCCTTCACTGCGCGATCAGTTTCAGGCACTTGATGACGGAGTCTACCACTATTTCCCCAGCTTCCCTCCAACCAGTGCAGGGGTACAGACACTGGCTTCATTCACCAATTTTGAGTATGCAATCTTTTCTGGCGGCAGACTGAATATCGATATTGCCAATAACTTTTCAGCCCCGCTAAATGGCGTTACGGTCATTCTCAGGAACGCAGATGATAATACCATTATAGGTGGTGATGCGATTTCAACAGGCCTTATAGACGCCAACTCGACATTGTCAACATTCATAGAACTCGATGACACCCGCATATATTCAACAGTAACAGCTGAGATTGGCTTTAATGGAAGCCCGGGAAGCCTTTCACCTGTACTGATCAGGATGAGCGATATGGTAAATATAACAGTCTCAGGTTCTGATCTTGAGGTCTCTGCCGGCAGATTCATTATCCCATGGCAACGAATATCAGATTCGGGTGCCGAAGAGATCGTGAACTTTGATCCGGGAGACGATATTGAGGTAACTGAGTTCAGACTGATAACAGGTATAATTGATGTCACTGTAGAATCCGGACTCCCACTGGCAACAGAGTTTTCGGTGACACTGCCCTCGGTTTTGCGCTCAGGTACACCCTTCGCTGAAAGCCTCGTGGTTGACCCATTCTCAACTTCAACCGGCAGCTTCTCTGCAAACAACCTTTTTGCCCTCTTCAATACCAACCCGCTGCAGCCCTACAACTCAGCTCCCGTTAAGTACGAAGTATGGGCAGGTTCAGGCGGAGCAATGATAGACTTCAGTTCTCTTGATGAGATAGAGGTGTCGGCATCATTCAAGAATCTGAATATTGATTACATAAAAGGATATTTCGGGCAATTGGAAGAGACTATTGAATCTGAAACCAGCGAACTTGAGATTGATGATATACTTGATAAGATATCAGGTGATTTTTACTTCTCAAACCCAATATTGACCGTCAATTACTCCAACTCATTCGGTATCCCGGTGGAGATAGACCTGAAGGCAACCGGTAATGGGAGAAACAAGACTGCAGACCTTAACCTGAATCCTTTCATTCTCGAATTCCCGGCATTCCCGGTGAGGGACAAGGCCGCGGTTTTTACGGTCGACAGAAACAACTCTTCTCTGCCTGAGCTGCTTTCACTTCCCCCAACCTCAATATCCTACTCTGGTTCTGCCAGGTTGAACCCGGCCGGAAACACAGGTCAGCGAGACAACTATATTTTCGGCAACAGCAGGCTGGTAGCCTCTATTGAGGCAACTCTGCCAGTCGACCTATGGATTAATAACCTCCAGTTTGCCGACACCCTCGGTAACTTTCTGAAGCCAGAAAATATTGATGACGATGAAGGATTCTCTCCCAAAGATCTCGATTTCGTCATGCTTGACCTGAAGGTCACTAACGGATTCCCGCTGGGAGTCTCCGTAACGATTGTGCTTCATGACTCTATTGCTGGTATTGACCTTTACACCCTTGCAGTGCCCGGGTTAATTGATCCCGCCCCTGTAAATGCCTCAGGAAAAGTCTCATCATTATCAGAGAAAAGCACACGGGTTGAACTGGATAAGAGTTTCTTCGAGGCATCTGAAATTGCCGACAAGATAGTAGTGATTTTCACCCTCAATACTACAGGTGCACCAGCACAAAGTGTTAAAATCTATTCAGACTACACCATATCATTCAAGGCGGGTGTCTTGGTGAGACCGGATATTACCCTTAAATAAACTGCAGCAGATATGAGAGTTCAAAGAGCATTAATGGTGGTTTTCCTTGTATTGACAGGGTCGGCAGCGCTGAAAGGACAACAGGTAAGTACGATGTACTATATGAACCTGCCTCAGAATCATTTCTTCAATCCTGCCCTGAAACCTACCAACGGAGCCTATATAGGTCTGCCAGCAGTTTCAGGCATTAACGTCAATTTCAATACCAATTTCATTGGGTTTTCCGATGTCTTCAGGAAAAGTGCGACAGGTGACTCCATCATTTCAGTTCTTCACCCCGACTTCGACACTGAAGGATTCCTTTCAAGGATTAAAAGTCTCAACTATATAAATCCTGATGTCAACCTTCAGCTCTTTGGTCTTGGATTCAGGGCAGGCAGGGATCTCTACATCTTTTTGGACATAAATGAAAGGATCACAGGAAGGCTTTCACTGCCCGGTGATATTTTTGACCTTGCCCTGAGGGGTAATGAACCGTTTATAGGCAGCATGATCGACCTGAAGCCTCTCGATGCAGGTCTCATGTATTACCGTGAGGCCGCTATCGGATTCTCAAAGGATATCTCAAAGAGATTACGAATAGGAGCCAGGGGAAGAGTCCTCTTCGGTATTGCCGCAATGAGCATGGATAACCGTAACCTGGGTATATCGGTGCTTGATGACTACTCACACAGGATGGTAACCGATGTAAGCATCAACTTCTCTGGCCCCGTTACGGTAGTGCTTAATGATGATAACATGATTGAAGATGTGGTTTTTGATGATACAAGAATCGAAGACCCGGCCTTTTGGCTTAACACAAAAAACCGTGGTTTCGGTTTCGATGCCGGAGCAGTATACCGGTTAACCCCAAGGATTTCGCTGTCGGCGGCAGTCAACGGGTTCGGTTTCATTGACTGGAAGAGTGAAGTGACAAACCTTAAGGCGGAGAACGAGTTCCTCTTTTCAGGGTTTGACTTAAGTGATCTGATAGAGGGAACCAGAAGCTTTGATGAAATTGCCGAGGAACTGCTCGACTCACTGAAGAACTCATTCACAATTACAGATCAATCAACCCCTTTCAGGACCAGACTGCCAGGAACCATCACATTAGGTGCATCTTATAATATCACCGACAATCTCTTGCTGGGAGTCGTCTCAGGAAATATGCTTGTAAACGGCCATCTGAGAAGCTCGTTGATGCTGTCGGCAAACGCAAACCTGGGAAGCAGCCTGTCGTTGGGGCTGAGCTATACCGCTATCAATCGCAGCTGGGATAATCTGGGTGCAGGTTTATCATTGCGCCTTGGAGTATTTCAATTCTACACAGTGGCCGACAAGATACCCATTATGTACAACAAGATTCTGATGCCGGAGGGCGAGGGGGGCTCAGGTTTTCCTCTTCTTCTGCCTGACAGATGGAATATGCTGACAGTAAGGGCGGGAATGAATCTTGTATTTGGAAACAGAATCAAAAGAAGGTCTGACAGACCTATGATAATCACAATGGAGGAGATTTAGTCAGATGGCATTACTATTCAGAATATTCCTTATAGGACTTATAATCTATCTTGCAATGCGCATAATAGCTTCATTCGGCGCAAAGACTGCCCCTGGAAGGGATGCTGGCACTGATGTAGGCAGTAAAAGGAGCGGTAATCGTAGCAGGATACCAAAGGATGTTGGTGACTACGTAGATTATGAGGATGTTGACAAGAAGTCCTGACCATTAGCGGCATCCTTCTTCAGTTGTTTCGCCAGTGAGTTGGCGAAGACGAAATCATTAAGAAGCTTGCAGTCTGAATTAAGGATATCGTGCCTGCTTCCTTCCCAGCACTTTACCCCATCACTTATAAAGATTACCTTTTCACCGATTTCCATTACTGAATTCATGTCGTGTGTATTCACTATGGTGGTGATCCTGAACTCCTCGGTTATCTCTTTAATCAGGTTGTCTATCAGAATTGAGGTAATCGGGTCGAGACCTGAGTTGGGCTCATCGCAAAAGAGGTATTTTGGATTCAGTGCGATAGCCCTGGCAATGGCTGCCCTCTTTTTCATTCCACCTGAGAGTTCTGATGGGAAAAGCCTGTTTGATCCGGCAAGATTAACCCTTTCAAGGCAGAAGTTAACCCTGTCGGTTTTCTCTCTATAGTTCATATCAGAGAACATGTCGAGCGGAAACCTTACGTTTGCCTCAACACTCAGACTGTCGAACAGGGCGCTACCCTGAAACAGCATACCCATCTCCTGCCTGATCTTTTTCTTCGACCTGAAGTCGAGCCTGCTGAAAAGAGTCTCTTCAAACCAAATCTCACCGCTGTCTATTTCATGCAGGCCTACAATAGATTTCAGCAGCACGGTTTTTCCCGAGCCGCTGCTTCCGATAATCAGGTTTGTTCGGCCCGGTTCAAATGTTACCGAGATGTCATCAAGGACAATCCTGTCGTCAAACGACTTGAAAACGTTACTAACCCTTATCATGACAACAACAGCTGGGTTAGAACAACATTGGTAAGGAGTATAAGAATGCTGCTGTAGACAACTGCTTTTGTACTCGCCCTGCCCACCTCAAGCGAGCCCCCGCGCACAAAATAGCCATGGTACGCAGCTACTGTGGTTATAATAAAGGCAAAAAACACAGTCTTTATCAGAGAGTACAATATATAATATGGTATAAAGGCATACTGTATGCCATATACGTATTGCGATGAGGTAATTACCCCGGCACCTATCCCGGCAAGCCACCCACCTGCGACCCCTACAACTATGCTAATCAGTGTCAGGAAAGGATTGAAAACCACGGTTGCTACTATTTTGGGCAGAATAAGGAATGATGCCGAGTTCACACCCATCATCTCAAGGGCGTCAATCTGTTCAGTCACTCTCATGGTTCCTATCTCTGAAGTTATGTTGGAACCAACTTTACCGGCAAGTATCAGAGCCACAACCGTAGATGAGAACTCCAGGATGATTGAGTCACGTGTTCCGAGCCCGATTAGGTAGGCAGGATATATCGGGTTCTCTGTGTTATAAGCCGTCTGAAGAGTTATCACAGCACCCATGAATACCGATATGATTACCACGATTCCTGTTGAGTTCAGGCCAAGGGTGATAAACTCCCTCATAGTTTGCTTGTAATAGACCTTGAAACTCTCTGGCCTTGAGAAGACCTTTCCGATAAGGATAAGGTAGTTCCCGAATTCATGGAGGAATTTCAGCATGGTAATGTTTTTCTGACCAATAGCAGGCAAATTTAGTAAATATTTGGGGCACCTGAGACTGCACAGGCTCAAATTGATAAATAATCATATATTTGCAGAGATCAATTATTGGTTGAAGATAAGAATCAATCATGGAGCATAGGTATGTTGTCATTATGGCGGGAGGTGTCGGCAGCAGGTTCTGGCCTGTCAGCAGACAGAATCTTCCCAAGCAGTTTCTTGATATTCTCGGCACCGGTGAGACTCTGCTGCAAAAAACCTACAAGCGATTTGAAAACCTCTGCCCCAGGCAGAACATATTTATCGTTACCAGTGATGAGCACATACACCTGGTAAAAGAACAGCTTGATATAGATGGAGACAGGATACTGTCAGAACCATTCAGGAGAAACACTGCCCCTTGTGTGGCTTATGCCACCTACAGAATACTGAGCATCGACCCCGATGCAGTGGTGGCAGTAACACCTGCTGACCATCTGATTGAAAAACAGGATGTATTTGAGGAGGTTATTGAGGAGGGATTCAGATATGCCGCGAACCACGAATCATTGCTTACCATCGGAATACAGCCCGACAGACCCGAAACAGGCTATGGCTATATACAGGCTAACGAAAAGGCACGCATAAGGGGCTATAAGGGGCTCAAACCAGTAAAAACCTTTACTGAAAAGCCCAATATCGATCTTGCAAGGGTTTTCCTTGAGAGTGGTGATTTTTACTGGAATTCAGGGATTTTCATCTGGGGCATAAGATCAATAATATCAGCTTTTGAGATGCATATGCCCGACATGTTTGCAGCCTTTGAAGAGGGTAGGGATTTGTTCGGAACAGAGAGGGAAAAGAGTTTTATTGCGAGAACATATACCGAATGCAGCAGTATCTCAATTGACTATGGTGTAATGGAAAAGGCTGACAATGTCTATGTAATATGCACTGACATGGGTTGGTCTGACCTTGGTACATGGAGTTCCCTGGCTGATCACACTGAGTCAGACAGTGAAGGAAACACACTTATTTCGGGCGAGTTTTTCGGTTATTCGGTAAATGATAACATTGTAAACATACCTTCAGGAAAGATTGTTGTCGCAAGCGGGCTGAAGGATTACATTATTGTCGATTCCGGCGACGTGCTTCTGATCGTCCCCCGCAGTAATGAGCAGAGCATCAAGGAATACCTAGATGATGTAAGAAAGAAGACGGGGAACAGGTATCTGTAACAAGTATTTCATACAATAGACAAAAAGAAAAGGCGCTTCAAAAAAGCGCCTCTCTTTTGTATATTACTGTGTATACTTTAGTACTCCCAGAGATCATGCTCCCAGTTCTGCAGCTGATTCTTTATTCTGTCAGATTCAAATATAACATCCTTTCCGACCATATAATCTCTGATTGCCCTGTTATCGTACACGTTCGATTCGGCAAAGATAATGCTGCTGAAGCGTCTCTGCATGAAGAGGTCATCGTACGATAGCCTCTGGGCGTCATTGAAACGGTTGAATACCTCCTGCTTTGCAAATGCATCGCGAAACTCTTCATACTTTATCCAGAAGAGCCTCACCATATCGAGCCTGCCGGTTGCGGGGTTAGGAACAACGCTGATTGGCATCAGACCCTTGATCCTTACTCCCAGTGAAGAGTGCTTCTTGTCGAAATACCACTCCTCATAAACCATTATCTGCTTCACATCTGCAAGCTTGTCATCTACAGAGATATCAATAATGACGGTTCCGATTACGTTTCCGTCAAGGTCGGTCTGTGGCATCTCCTTAGGACCGGCATCGAGCATCTTTTCAATATCTGCATAGGTGACATTCACATTGAGGTCCTGCACATCATATGCATTCACAGTGCCCTTTCGTATCTCATCGAGCAGAATACCCAGAAGGTTCTTCCTGCCGTCAGCTGTTGGCTGTGTGGGATAGTAGAGGGTGTGGTTCATCTTTTCCCTGAGGTCTATTATCCTCCATATCTCCTTCGACCAGTATACATCTGCTTCTCTGAGGTGCGGATATTCAACCTTTGCATTTTCGTGGATTGATTTTTCATACAAATCCTTGAATGCCTGTCCGAAGCTAACGCTGCAAAGCATCAGGGCGAATAAACCGATTAATAATCTCTTGTTCATGGTTCGTTCAGTTTCTAATTATCTTATCTTCAATGCGATCGGAGGGAGGTCCCTGGTTATCTTATCCGGTCCGGTTGCCTTTATGTCCATAAAGAAAAACTCCTGTCCTCTTCTAAGTCCGTTTATCGCAGTTTGCATTTGTGTTGTCAGTCTGGGCCCGGTAGCATCGAGGTAGGTCGCAAACCCTTGTGAGTAGGTAACCATCCTGAAGCTGTTGATTTCATACCTCAGGTCGAACTCGAAGTTTTCCAGGGTTGCTATTATACCGGGTGCCGCAAGAGCAGCAGCCTTTTCTATTTCACCGGTATTCATTCCGGCAAATTTGGCAATTGGGGGTGGTATCATCCTCACCCTGAAACTATAGGGAGGGAAGTTCTGAGTTCTGCCATCGATGGTTGCAGAGACTATTATCTGTGCATCCTTGCCCACTTCAGCGGGCTCAGCTATATATTCACCCTTGAAGTTGCCAACCCTGCCCCTCCTGATTGTACCATTTGTCATCCTTACTGAGAGCCTGTCAGAAGGAACACCCGGTACCGATACGTCAATCGGGTTCTCAATACCCCGGTAGAGCACATTCATCGCTGTTGGAGAGACAACCACGTTTGGTGTTGCAACGGTATATGTTGACTCGAAGGGGTAGGCGATATCTGTACCGTCAGGTGCTGTCATTACTATAAGTCCTCCCCATCTCTTGTCTCCTGTTGAGGATGTCCTGATCCTGTAGACAGCTTTACCGCTTTCGTCAACAGGCAGTGTCTGGTAATCTCCAACCATTTCATATGTCTTGGTTCCGTCGGGAAGTGTTACCTGCCGGTAATTGCCTACCATGGTCCTGGGGGCCTTGGTGGTGTCAGTGGCTGCAACGAAGACCCTGGCCTCGAATTCATTGCCTGACATAATGTAGTTGGAGTTTGTAGTAACAACAGGGTCAATCTTGTTGAATTTGAATGAAGCAGCATCAATCTGCCCATAAAGGAAATTCAGTACCTCCGTTTCAGCATTCCTTACATCGACCTGAAACTTTGATAGGATTGTGATTACTGCAACCAAAGGCAGTGCCTGAAAATTTGCGTTTTCCCATCTTTCTGTTGCTCCCTCAAGATTCCTGGGGTCATCGGTATTCAGACTGTTTTTAATTGATTCTTCAGCAGCAAGGTTCCTTCCGCCTATTGTCTCAAGCAGAAATTCGCGGTATTCATTCAGCAGAGCCTTTAAGTTGTTTGCCAGGCCATTCTGATCAGAACCGATCAGAATTTCTGAAGGGACATTATTCTCATCAATTTTCTGGATCTTGTGTACATTGATTTTACCGTCGGCCAACACCTCGTCAGCATTCTTCTTTTCGGCGGTACGGATAATCTGAACCTTCAGATCGTGTATGTAATTGAAGACTTCATCGGCCCTTATCTTAAGCTCAAATGCCTTGTCGCGATATGGCCCCGCCTTGGTCGGGTTCTCCGCAAATGCACGTTCGAACTCCAGATAAGTTCCCTGGTTCTTCCTGATATAATTGGCAACTGTCTTGGTAAGACCCTCATCCACTTTCTTGAATGCTTCGACGGCTTCCTTTGATACGTTAAGAGCAAGCATGGCTGTAAGTACCAGGTACATCATGCCTATCATCTTTTGCCTCGGTGTTTCTTTTCCGTGGGCCATTTTGCGCGAGGTTTAGTTAATTATTTTACATTCATTGCTGCCAGCATGTTCCCATAAACATTGTTAAGGGCTGAGAGGTTCTGGTTGAGGGCGGCAATCTGCTCACGATAGTTTTTTGATTCACCGGCTGAGTCGTTCAGGTCTTTGACCATACCCTGCAAGCCCTTGTAAATTGTCTCAGTCTCCTTAATATGCTCATTGCTGTTGCGTAACTGGAGTTCATAAACTGCGTTCAGGGCAGAGAGATTCTTGTTTAGTGATTCAATCTGCTGCTGATATGACTTCCCGCTTGATTCAACTATTGCAAGTGAATCGGCAATATTTCGGTATGAGTTGTTGGATTGACTGATCACATTGGCGGTCTCCTTATATGATTCGTTGAGATTCCCCAGTGACTCGTTGGCATTCCTGACCGATTTCACGTAGTCGGCTGAAACCGCAGCTGCTTCTCCCATTCCTGCAAATGCCGAGGCGGCAGTACTAAGGTTTCTCATACCGGTGCCAAGCTTCTGGAAAAGGTCTGGGGTGATGTCAGCGTTGACAAGCATTTCGTCGAACTTTGCCAATGCTGCCGATCCTGCTCCACCTCCGCCTGATATACGGCCTGAGTAGGAAGAGCCCTCATCGGTGTCGATACCTGCAAGTTCGGGGTAAACGAGTGTCCAGTCAGGTTCTTCATGCAAGGGCTCGAAAGCCGAAAAGAAGAAAATGATGGCTTCTGTTAGGAGCCCTACGGTAAGCAGGGTACCGGCCATTGGCCAGTGCTGGATTTTAAAGAGAGCTCCTACTATAACGACAGAAGCACCAAGTCCGTACAGTTTGGCCATGAATGCTTTCCATCCGCTGCTGTGTACAATGTCTGCTAGGCTCATAAAGCTGATTATTTAAATTTAAAAGGTTTAAAAACCCGGGTTTACTAATTTACTCCTATGTATGAACGTACATTCCTGAAACCAATGTATGATTTCGTTGTATCCTGATATTCATAGTCACGTGAACTTGTCTGAATGAAGTAGGCAACATCCTTCCATGATCCGCCCCTGATCACTTTGCGCGTGAGCACATCAGGGTCTTCAGGCTTTGCATTATATTCGTAATTCGGATTCAGGTCATGTGTGAAGATTGAGGCGGAGGGGTGGTATGCGGTGATGGTCCACTCGGCCACATTTCCCGACATATCGTACAATCCGTATTCGTTTGGCTCATAAGAGGCCACCCTTGCACTGTAAACGCTTCCGTCATCGATATAGTTGCCGCGCAGGGGTTTGAAGTTGGCAAGGAAGCATCCCTTGTAGTTACGGGTATAAGGACCGCCCCATGGATACATCGATAGGTCGAGGCCTCCCCTTGCTGCATATTCCCACTCGGCTTCCATAGGCAGACGATAGTCGTGAACACCCGGAAGGCCCTGGGAGCGAAGGTAATCGTTCATGTAATTGGTTCTCCAGACACTGAAGGCCCTTGCCTGTATCCACGATACTCCTACAACAGGGTAGTTGTCGTATGACGGGTGCCAGAAGTAAAGCGTGGCCATCGGGTCGTTGTATGAATAGGTGAAGTCCCTAATCCAGCAAAGGGTGTCGGGATAAATATTCACGATATGGTTCATTATGTATGAAGACCTGTCAACGACATCACTCTCAACCCCCTCAAGGTTGGTGACCCTGCCTTCATACCTGTTCTCCTGGAAGTTATACCTTGACCTCGCAGCCTGCTGATAGTCAACCCAATAGTATGAGTAGTTCAGTATCCTTGTGTCTATCTCCTTCTTGTGATTGAATCTTTCATGGGGAGGATAGAACATTGTTTCAAGGACATCCATTATGTTTTCATCTTTCCAGTTGAGCTTCTCGTTCCAGTTCAGGATGTTGGGCTCGATAATGTTACCTTCCCTGTCGACCTTGAAGAAGTTATAGCCATCTATTCCCTCTTCTCCCAGCCTGGTTCTTAGAATAGAGTCGCGTACCCAGAATACAAACTGCCTGTATTTATTGTTTGTGATCTCTGTCTGGTCCATCCAGAATGCGTCGACCGTTACCGTCTTCGATATGGCATTCTGTGAGAAGAAGTGGTCTTCGTCACTGGGCCCTGCAATGAAACTACCTGCAGGTATAAAGGCCATTTCAAAAGGCTCAGGTTCAGAGAATGCTTTTCTTCCGGGAACACCTGTAAGCTCTCCATTTCCGTAAGAGCGACAGCCCGAGAGAACCACTGTTACGGTGATAGCAAGCAAGAAAATCTTTTTCATAGGGCTACTTTCAAAATTTATAATGCAAGTAAGTTATTTTTTTTCTAATATTCATAAAAATCTAACACTTTTATATCGCCTTGCACTGCGGCCAGGGCTTATTTCAAAACAATATTTTACCATGAACTCATGCGTACCCGATGTGTTTTTTCTCATGTCGGTCATTGAGAAGTCGTAGGCATACCCGAGCCTTATGCCATTATACAGTTCAATGCCTGCCATTGCGATTACCGCATCACCGGACCTGTAGGAAACGCCTCCCCAGGCTTTTTTATTATACGTAACAACAGAGTTGAATGTTACCTGAACAACTCTGCCATCGCTAAAGGCCAGAATCGACGGACTAAGTTCAAAGGCTGGATTGGGGAGTATGAAGTTATACCCTCCGACAAGGTAATAGTGCCTGGTAAGATATGGATTCGCGGTACTGTACTTGATAACGGGCTGGTTGACATGTGTTACTGAAATGCCCGCAAAATAGCTTTCTGTTGTGTAGAAAACACCAAGACCTGCATCGAAGGCAACGTAGCTCTCCTTGCCGTCGGGAATAAGTGGGTCGCCTTCGGCAGGGGTATAGATATCGCCTGCAGGTATCACCCATGTTGGGTCAAGGTTTTTGTTAAGCATGCCTGCCGAGAAACCCAGCCCCAGCCTGCCCTGCCCGAGGTTCATGAAATATGAGTAGGAAGCTGCCAGATTTATGTCATTGTCAAAACCGGCCTTGTCACTTCTGATCATAAGTCCTGCTCCTGAAGGACGCCGGAACAGCGTAAAGGGAGCATTTACCGTAAAGGCCGTTGTAACGGGGGCACCCTCAAGACCTACCCATTGTTGCCTGTTGATGGCAGTGGCGCATACCATGCCGGTGCTTCCGGCGGCCCCGGCGTTGAAGGAGGGGATGGAAAACATGTAGTGACTAACCAGCGGGTCCTGCTGAGCGAGCAGAACATGCTGAAACATAATTGAGATAATAGCCGTGACAATATGTCTTCTCACCGCTCCGCGTTTGTGTAGTAAAAAACTAATCTAAAAAGCAAGCAAATTTAACTAAAATTCTGTATCGCAAATATAACGAAGAAACATCCTGTTTATTATGTTTACCTGTTTGCGAGACGAGATGATGCTTTTATCCACCTTTCAGGAACCTCATTGTTGTTTGCTTTCATATAGTCTTCACACGAACATGAAACATAAACGGGGCCCAGTCCGGGAATGGATATCTCCATCCACCATCTGTCGGTGAAATTGCTTTTTACAAAGATCATTTCGATGCCGGGATCCTCAATGGTCATGTGATATCGTGTAAATCTGCCATTGCCGCCTGCGCTGTCGGCCGGATTTTCTGTCTGTTTCTGGGCAAAGCTCTCGATGGCAAACCAGACTATCTGTGCCGCGAGGGTTGTTGTCTGCCGTGCAATGTCCCTTTCAGGTACGATATCGGTCAGGGCAAAGAATGAAAGTCTTTCTGAAACGCCTGCGTAACGGGCCAGAAGGCATGCCTCTTCGGCATACAATCCATTGGGTGACGGACTGTGTGTGCCGGGAGCATCAGCCTGCCTTACAGACTCCATTACAAATAAAAGTGAATCGGAGTCTCTAATAAACGGCTCGGTAAGATGAATTGCCTGCCTCACATCTCCAAGCCTCATCATCTCATGCTGTTTCCGGGTTAGCCTTGTAATAACCTGGGGGTCGTTTAGGTATGTCTGGTATCCTATGCTGATGAAGTGTGACATGCCCGAACTCTGTGCATGAAACAAGGGGAATAGGGTGTTGTAGGGCCCCGGTTCGGTGCTCTCGGGGTTATACCTGATACGTGAATCGATAGTGGCAAGCACATACCGGTTACCCCTGGCCCTGTAAACCCTGTCAACTGCCTCAATGAGAGATCCCGACCCGCCTACGATTATTGCAAACACCTGTTTCGAGGAGAGATACTCCAAAACATCCGCAAGTGCTGCTATGGTATCGTTATATGAGTTCCCCGGCCTGATATTTCCCAGGTCAGCTATCTTCAGCTTGCCGGGTGTCCGGGCCATCTCATAGAGATCTCTTCTTACTGCATCGGGTGCTGCGGCAGAACCCGGAGCCGGCGATTTCCTGCTGTCGGGAACCCCGATAATCGCAACTTTGTAATCTTCAAGAGATTCGAGTTTGTTATTCTCGGTATGGACTTTAATATTGTGTGAGAACCTCGACTGCTCTGCAATGTTCCTCTCTTCAGGCTTGTCAATGCTCACCGGGGTAAGGTAATCGTTAAGGTTGATCATTACCGGTAAAGTTTATTTCTTTTTCTTTTTGGGCCCGCTCTCTTCAACAATTTTTTTGCAGTCAGCCGGAGTCAGTTTCGCGGGATCAGTACCTTTCGGGATTCTGAAATTATTATTCCCATGTGAAATGTAGGGCCCATACCTGCCATTCAGCACGCGGTATTCTCCCAGCTCGGCAATGATTTTCTGTTTCTCGTTCTGTTCCTTCTCGGCAATAAGTTCAATGGCCCTCCCGGTCGTCACGGTGTAAGGGTCGTCAATGCCCTTCTTAAGTGAATAGAATTTACCGTCATGCCTTATAAACGGTCCGAACCTTCCGATACCGGCGACTATCTCCTTGCCCAGGTAATCACCAACATGCCTGGGCAGGCTGAAGAGATGAAGGGCCTCGTCGAGTGTGATGGTCTCAATAAGCTGGTTCTTCAGAAGACTTGCGTATTTTGGCTTCTTCTCTTCGCTGCCCTCTCCTATCTGGGCTATCGGGCCAAACCTTCCCATCTTCACAGAAACCTGCTCTCCTGTTTCGGGGTGAACACCCAGTATTCTCGATCCGGTCTTTTTCTCCCTGCGTGAGAGAGACTGTTCAACAGAGGTGTGAAAGCCGGTGTAGAAATCCTTCAGCATCTCATTCCAGGCGAGCTTGCCCTCAGCAATATCATCAAACTTCTTCTCTACATCTGCAGTGAAATGGTAGTCAACAATCTTGCTGAAATTCTCAATGAGAAAATCATTCACTATCATACCGATGTCTTTGGGAAACAGCTTTGCCTTTTCCCTTCCTGCCATCTCGGTCTTCGCCATCGGCTTTACCTTGCCTTTGTGCAGAACATGTACCCTGATGTTTCTTTTTTCACCAGGCCTGTCTTCGCGAACCACATAACCCCGGTTTTGAATGGTCGATATGGTGGGGGCATATGTTGATGGCCTTCCAATGCCAAGTTCCTCAAGTTTCCTGACCAGGCTGGCTTCATTGTACCTTGGCGGCGGGGTGGTATACCTCTCGGTGGCGGTGACTGATTCATACCACAGCTCATCGCCTTTTGAAACGGGGGGTATTGCTGATCCTTCATCCTCACCTCCGTTCTCGCTGTCTGACGACTCTGTATATACCCTCAGGAACCCGTCAAAGATGATTACCTCACCGGTGGCTATGAACCCCGTTTCGCTCCCTGAAACGTCAATGTTGATTGTTGTCTTTTCAATAACGGCATCAGCCATCTGGCTTGCAATGGTTCTTTTCCATATCAGGTCGTAAAGCCTCTTCTCCTGCTGGCTGCCTGTAACCTCCTGCTGGTCGATGTATGTGGGACGGATTGCCTCATGTGCCTCCTGGGCTCCCCTGGCTCTTGTCTTGTACTGCCGTGTCTTTGAATATTTCTCACCGTATTCTCCGGTAATTGTCTTTTGTGCCATGCTGAGCGCCAGCTTCGACAGGTTGGTCGAATCGGTACGCATGTATGTTATCTTACCGGCCTCATAAAGCTTCTGTGCCACCGACATGGTTTGTGAGACGGAAAAACCGAGCTTGCGGTAGGCTTCCTGCTGAAGAGTGGAGGTAGTGAAGGGTGGCGCCGGTGATTTAGTACCTGGTTTGACCGTAACCCCTGCAATAGAGAATCTCGCATCGCTGCAAATTTCGAGGAAGGCAAGGGCATCTCCCTCACTGCGGAACCTCTTGCCTGCTTCAGCGTTTAGTGTTCCCCTTGAATCTTTCTGTTCACCCTGCCCAATATTGAACAGAGATGTCACCCTGAATGATGACTCAGGCTTGAAGTTTATTATTTCACGCTCTCTTTCAACCAGAAGCCTGACAGCAACCGACTGCACCCTGCCGGCTGACAGCGATGGCTGTACCTTCTTCCACAAAACCGGTGAGATTTCAAAGCCAACCAGCCTGTCAAGGATCCTTCTTGCCTGTTGGGCATTGACTAAATCCATATTGACATTGCGGGGGTTCGAAACTGCATTGTTGATAGCGTCTTTGGTGATCTCATGAAAGACTATCCTCTTCGTCCGGCTCTGATCAAGCCCGAGAACAACCGCAAGGTGCCAGGCTATGGCTTCTCCCTCGCGGTCCTCGTCAGATGCAATCCATATCTCATTCGCTTCGCTTACTGCTTTCTTCAGGGCGGAAACAACCTTCTGCTTGTCTGCAGGCACTTCATATTCTGGCATGAAGCCTTTATCAATGTCAATTCCAAGGTTTTTCTTCGAAAGATCGCGTATATGCCCAAAGCTTGAAACCACCCTGAAATCCTTTCCCAGAAACTTCTCGATCGTCTTCGCTTTTGCAGGTGACTCAACTATAACCAGATTATTACTCATTTGCGACATCAGCTTTTAGAAAAAACAGGACAAAGTAAATCATAATGAGAGCTAACTTCAAAATAAAAAAAGAATATTCTTCATAAATTACTATTTTTGGCCAAATGAAATTCCGGAATGAATACTGTTGCAAATAGTAAGAAAAAATACATTATCTGGTTCTGGGCGTTGTTTGCATCGCCCTTCATCATTCTGCTGACAATCTTCATTTTGATTTCAAAAGATGTGATGGGCCCGATACCCAGCTTCGAGGACCTTGAGAACCCTGACAACCAGCTGGCTGCTGAAGTTTACTCGGAAGATGGTGTGTTGCTGGGCAAATTCTTCATTCAGAACCGCACATGGACTGAATTCGAACAGATATCCCCTTATATGATTGACGCCCTGATTGCGACCGAGGATATCAGGTTTCACAGGCATTCAGGAATCGATTTCAGGGGGCTCGGAAGGGTTGTTGTCAAGTCTCTGCTTCTTCAGCAGGAGGGAGCAGGAGGTGGCAGCACTATCACACAGCAGCTTGCCAAGAACCTCTTTGTGGCAAGGGGAGATGTGTCGGGCTATTCATCAATTGGAAGGAGTATCCGGCTGGTGTTCAGTAAGTTCAAGGAGTGGTATACCGCTGTCAAGCTTGAAAGGAGTTACACCAAGGATGAGATACTGACAATGTATCTTAATGTCTTCGATTTTGTGAACAATGCCGTTGGCATCACCTCGGCGGCACAGGTATACTTCAACACGACCCCTGATTCACTGAACATTGAGCAGTCGGCAATGCTGGTGGGAATGCTGAAGAACTCCGCATTCTTCAATCCGGTAAGAAGGCCTGAAGCAACCATGCAAAGGCGCAACGTAGTGCTCTCGCAAATGGTAAAGTATGGCTACATTGAGAAGTCTGTTGCCGATTCGGTAAAATTGCTTCCCATCGAACTCAATTTCAGGGAGGCCAGCCACACAGCAGGTCTGGCCACATATTTCAGGGAGTACATTCGTACTACAATGATCGCCTTTCATCCCGACAGCATAAGATGGGGTAACTCTGAGTCATACAGGGAGGCTCTGTACCAGTGGCAGAACAATCCGCTCTACGGCTGGTGCAGGAAAAACCACAAACCCGACGGCAGCAACTATAACCTGTACAGGGACGGACTTAAGATATACACGACCATCAACTCGAAGATGCAGCAATACGCCGAGGAGGCGCTTGTAGGGCATCTTGCCAATATAATTCAGCCTGAATTCTACCGTGCTGCAAGAAGGTTCAGAAACCCGCCATTTTCAAATGATATAAGCCAGGATATTATCAGGGGTCTGATGGAAGACAGCATGGTAAGGACAGACCGTTTCAACAGAATGAAAAATGCAGGCATAAGTCGTGACTCAATAGTAAGCGTATTCAATACCCCGACACCAATGAGGCTGTTCAGCTACCAGGGTATGATTGATACCGTAATGAGTCCGATGGATTCAATAAGGTACTACAAATACTTTGTAAGGTCATCATTTATGGCAATGGATCCTCACACCGGTGGCGTCAAGGCATATGTAGGTGGCCCGAACTTCAACTATATAAAGTTTGATGCCGTTACCGCACAGAGAAAGCAGGTCGGCAGTACCATCAAGCCGTTCCTGTACACCCTGGCAATGCAGAACGGAATTTCTCCCTGTCATGAAGTTGACAATATCCCCTACACATTTGTGGTCGCTGACAGCACATGGACACCCAAGAGTTCAGGACCGGTAGATATGCACGGAAAGAAGGTAACCCTCAAGTGGGGCCTTGCCCAGTCGGAAAACTATATCTCGGCATGGCTGATGAAGCAATTCACACCCGGTGCCGTTGTTGACCTCATGCAGAGGATGGGAATAAGGAGTTATATCGACCCTGTATATTCAATATTTCTCGGTGTCTCAGACCTGACCCTTGAGGAGATGGTAGGGGCATACGGCACATACTCAAACAAGGGGGTATACACCCAGCCGATATATGTAACCCGTATCGAAGACCGCAACGGCAATGTCCTTTCAAGGTTTACACCGAGAATAGAGGAGGTGCTGACTGAGGAGCAGGCATACCTGATGGCAAACCTGCTGCTGGGAGTAGTTCAGTCAGGGTCGGGGATAAGGATCAGATCGTCAGCCTATCCTTACCAGCTTATGAACCAGATAGGAGGTAAGACAGGAACTACCCAGAATCATTCCAACGGATGGTTCATGGGCATTACTCCCAATCTGGTGGCCGGAGTATGGTCGGGTTGGGAAGACCAGGCAATACGTTTCGAGGATCTCAGAACAGGTCAGGGTGCCAATATGGCCCTTCCGGTATTTGCAGAGTTTCTGAAGAGGGTATATGCCGATCCTGAATTCAGCCATATGAAGGAAGATATCTTCGAGCCGCCTCCCGGCTTCACTCTTGAACTCGACTGCGACAAGGTTAAGGCACAGTCTTCAGGAGGTACAGTCAGGATAAGGTATTGATCAGGCAGGGCCAGGGTAAGCTCTTCAGGCAAATATAAGCTTTACAAGAGTCTCAATCTTGCCTGCCCTGATAATCTCGGTGCCCTCCCCGGGCAGGTTTTTGTCCTTGTGGTATTTTGATATCACTATCCTCCCGAAACCGAGTTTTGTACACTCCTTTATTCTCTGCTCAATTCTCGGAACCGGCCTTATCTCGCCTGAGAGGCCCACCTCTCCTGCAAAACAGATATCTCCCGGAACAGCTATGTCGAGATTGGACGAAAGCACGGCGGTGATAACTGCCAGGTCGATGGCCGGATCGGTAACTCTCAGTCCGCCGGCAATGTTGAGAAATACGTCCCTGGTTCCAAGCCTGAATCCTGCCCTTTTTTCCAGCACTGCAAGCAGCATGTTAAGCCTTCTTATGTCAAACCCTGTCGAGCTTCTCTGCGGTGTGCCGTAGACTGCCGTACTCACCAGGGCCTGTGTCTCTATCATAAAAGGCCTTATTCCGTCAATCGTTGCTGCAATTGTGACGCCGCTGAGTAACTCATCATGCCTGTTGATGAAAAGTTCAGAAGGATTGGTTACTTCCCGAAGTCCCGATCCGAGCATCTCAAATATACCGAGCTCAGAGGTTGAGCCAAACCTGTTTTTCACCGGCCTCAGCAGGCGGTAAATATAGTTGCTGTCACCCTCAAAAATCAATACGACATCGACGATATGCTCGAGCACCTTGGGCCCTGCAAGCGTCCCGTCCTTTGTGATGTGACCTATAAGTACCACCGGTATGCCGCTTGTTTTAGCATACCTTAGCAACATGGCTGAGCACTCCCTTACCTGGGTTACTGATCCTGCCGGCGATTCAAGCCTTTGGGTCGTGAGTGTCTGAACCGAATCGACCACAACCAGGTCAGGATTAAGGGCCATGGCATGTGTAAGGATATTGTCAAGATCTGTTTCACTAAGTATATAGCACTGGCTGTTCTTACCCGAAAGCCTTTCAGCTCTCATTTTTATCTGCTGTTCGCTCTCCTCTCCTGACACATAGAGAACCTTCCTGTTCCCGAGGTTCATGGCCACCTGCAGGGCAAGTGTAGATTTCCCTATACCCGGCTCACCGCCGAGAAGTATAACCGAACCCCTGACTATTCCGCCCCCGAGAAGCCTGTCAAGTTCACCGGTGCCGGTCAGCATTCTCTTCTCAGGATCTGTTTGGATTTCTTCCATCAGGGTGGGCTTTGCACCTTTGCTGTCACTGAAAGATTGTACTGCAGCCGATGAGCGGGTAATGACCTCCTCGATATAGGTGTTCCATTCATGGCATGACGGGCACCGCCCGATCCATTTGGGCGACTCGGCTCCGCAGTTGCGGCATACGAAGGCCGTTTTGGTTTTTGACATATCGGGGTTTATTTTATATCTGTCTCTGGCTCTCTCTTCTGTTCTGAGCCATGAAGTATTATGCCAAGAGAAATAAATCCGGCTATTGCAATCAGAATCATCTGCGATGTGTGCGAAACAAGGGCATAGGCCAGGCCGTCAGCGAGAGGTATGTGATAAACCAGAAGGAGGCCCCTTGATATTATCCAGTGAAATGCTCCCAGCCCGCTCTGAACCGGTGCTACCATGCCAAAACCTCCGACAACAAGCAGGAATACGCCGTCACCAAAGGCGAGATGGCTTGTTGACGGCAGTACAAATACGATGAACCAGGTCATCATTATGTAACAAAACCAGATGAATACCGAGTGAAACAGAAACTCCCATTTGTTTTCAATTGAGCGGAACGATCTGAATCCGTGTACAATCCCCTTGATGAACTCCTTAATTCTCGGGTACAGGGTTTTGCCGAATATCCTCTTCCTCAGCACGAACAGAATAATCATTAATAGAATCAGAAGGACAATTGTTATGAATCTTGCTGTAAGGGTGCTTCCTAACAATCCTGATATCTTTTCCCAGACCGGCATTGCAATGTCATTCCAGATGAAGGGTGCTGTCTTCCTGAAGCTTGCAGCCAGCATGATCATCATTATGAACATGAGAGTCGCGAAGTCAATCACCCTTTCAAGGATGACAGTTCCAAGAAGCTTGTCAACAGGTATTTTCTCCCTCCTGCCCAGCATCATGCAACGGGTAATCTCTCCCATGCGGGGAAGGGCCATGTTTGCAAGGTAACCTGTCATAAGTGAATGAAACACATACCTCTGTCTTGGCTTGTATCCCATAGACCTGATTATCAGGTACCATCTTCTGGCCCTGCTGAAATAGGCTACTACGGCAAAGAGAAGTGACAGACCAACCCATCGGTAGTCGGCATGGATTAAAATCTCTTTCAGCTCATCACCCCTTATATTGCGGAATGAAAGCCACAGAAGGAAAAGCCCCAGCAACAGGAATGCTGTAAACCTGAGAGTCTTCAGGGCTGCCTTTTTCAACTCAGATAAGTTTATTGGTGGCCGTATCGGGAAAAATTATTGAAGGGGTAAATCTCTTTGCCTCTTCGAAATCAATTGAGGCATAAGAAATTATTATTATTACATCTCCTACCACGACCTTTCTTGCGGCGGGCCCGTTAAGGCAAATCTCACCTGACCCCCTGCGGCCCTTTATAACATATGTGTCAAGCCTCTCTCCGTTGTTTACATTAAGAACCTGTACTTTTTCATTGGCAATCAGGTTTGCAGCATCCATCAGGTCCTCATCGATTGCAATGCTACCGACATAGTTCAGGTTTGCCTCCGTTACGGAGACCATATGTATTTTCGATTTGACAACTTCAATCAACATTCCTTAAACGTGTGAAGATTATTCCGGTACAAAGGTAAGCATCCTTTTTTTCACCGCAACGAAATTTTGATATTATCGATCAGTCTTATCTCCCCTGCATAGACCGCGACACATATGTGATAGCTCCTTCCGGCTATAGCCGATGCAGGGCTGCTTATCGTTGAAAGACCGACATCATCGGCGATCTCATAGTATTGCATTCTAAACCCATCTACAGACTCTACAGCCGATCTGAAAAAATGTCGTGCAGCGTCGATTCCCTCTCGCCTGAAAACCTCTGCCGATTTCTTCATTGAATCATAAATTACGGAAGCAGAGTTCCTGTGTTCAGGCCGAAGAAGCATATTGCGGCTGCTCATCGCCAGTCCGTCATCTTCCCTTACCGTTGGGCAGCCGGCTATGCTGACACTGCTACCGGTAATTCTGACAAGCTCCCTGATGACTGCCAGCTGCTGAAAATCCTTCTCCCCAAAGTATGCTATGTCGGGCCTTACAATATCGAATAGTATTGATACTACCTGCGCCACACCATTGAAATGACCCGGCCGGTGAGCTCCCTCCATCACTTTTCCGATGTTGCCGAAATCATATGCCGGCGTCACCGTTTGAGGATATATCTCCTCAACCGGTGGCATAAACAGTGCATCATTTTCTCTGAGTAATTCCGACAGCAATTCAATATCCTTTTCCGGGGTTTTCGGGTACCTGGCAAGATCATTCCTGTCATTGAACTGGGTCGGGTTGACGAAAATGCTTACAGTAACCAGAGGACACTCGCTCGCCGCTGTTGAAACTAAAGAAGCGTGTCCCCTGTGAAGGGCCCCCATGGTAGGCACAAAGCCTTTTGGGTTTTCGCCGAGAGATGCCAGATATGATTTGAGGCCGGATGCTGTTTCAAAGATTTTCATGTCATGAAATAAATTGAATGCAAACCTAATAAAAATAGAACCCCGATACTGTTAATGATGTCAGTTTATGATGATTGAATTGATTGGAGTATTGCATTTTTTAAATATGTGATTATTTTTTACTATCTTTGCGTGCTATAACGGCATTGACATATCGGGGCATATAGATGGAAAGCAAGAAGGTATTGTTCGTTTCACAGGAGATAACGCCCTATCTGAGCGAAACAAAGTTATCCAAGATTGCCAGGTATCTACCACAGGGAATCCAGGAAAGGGGAAAGGAGATCAGGACATTTATGCCGAAGTACGGTTCCATCAACGAACGAAGGAACCAGTTGCATGAGGTTATCAGGCTGTCGGGCATGAACCTGATAATAGATGACACCGACCATCCTCTTATAATCAAGGTTGCATCAATCCAGTCTGCCAGGATGCAGGTATATTTCATTGACAATGATGATTACTTTCACCGCAAGCAGATAACTGCCGATTCGAACGGCAGGGAGTTCGAAGATAATGACGAAAGAGCCATCTTCTTTGCCCGTGGTGTGATAGAGACTGTCAAGAAGCTTCGCTGGGCACCAGACCTTGTGCATTGCCACGGCTGGATAACATCGCTGGTTCCGGCATATCTGAGGCAGGTATACAGTGATGACCCGATATTCCATAATTTCAAGGTAGTCTTGTCACTGTACAATAATGAGTTCAAATCCCCGTTCAGATCAACGTTCCCCGATAAGCTCAGAAATGACGGGATAAATGGCATGGACAGTGAGTTTATCAGTAACCCTGATTACCTGAACCTGTCGAAGATGGCAATAAACAACAGTGATGCGGTTATTTTCGGGAGCGAGACGGTGAATGAAGAGTTGAAGAGATTTATTGAGATGACCGGAAAGCCCGTGCTTCAATACCAGGATGAAAACAATTACATTGATGTTTATAATGAATTCTATGATAAGTTACTGCAGCAATAGCTCCGATTCTATAAAATCATTTCTTAAGAAAAGTTACAGAATACTAACAGTCATTACAGCCGCCTCACTGCTTTTCTGGGCTTGTGAGGAGGATCCCACCCAGATAGGAGCAGGGTTTCTCCCTGACAGTGACTTCGCAGTGGTTGTCTCTACCAGCGATATACAGATTGATGCTTACACCATGTATGACGATTCGGTAAGGACTTCCGACTCGCTCTACATGTTTGGGAAAAGATATAACCCCTATTTCGGCACAACAAGGGTTGAACTGGTGACTCAGCTTAACCTGCTTTACCCGTGGCCCGGACGGGGATACATAATTGATTCAGTGGCCCTGGTTCTTGCCGTCAGCAGTTACGAGGGAGACACTGTCGTCAGGCAGCAGCAGATTGAACTGTTTGAGATTTCTGAATACCTGCACCGCGACTCAACCTACTATTCAACAAAGCCTGTGCAGATTGAGAGGTCACTGGGAACGTATCTGATTGACGGTTTGAGATCTGATACAATATTGTCGGTTAAGCTGCCCAACTCAATAGGGGAGTACCTTCTTCGCGACACCACAAAACTCTTCATAAGCTCGACAGAAGATGACTTCAGAAAGTACTTCAAAGGGATTTATCTGAGGTTTGCCGATTCTCCGTATGATGCATTCCTGAACCTTAGCCCTTTCCAGAGTACCAGCGGCATCCTGATCTATTTCCGCGAGCCATCGGGAACAAGCTCATCCTATAGCCTTGTTTTCAGTGATAAGTCAGCACGGTACAGGACAATAGACCATGATTTTTCGACAGCCGATCCTGCAAGGGCAGTGAAGAATATCAATAATTTTGTCAAGGACTCTCTCGTTTACCAGCAGAAGCTTAATGGAGTCTATACCAGGTTTGAGTTCCCTGACCTGGCACAGTACCGGAGCTACCTGCCTGCAGCAGTCAACAAGGCAAGGCTTATTCTGCCTGTTCACCTTGATGATGATGTCTTTACTGACAGCAGTGTACCAAGGTTCCTGTACTTGACCTACAGAAACAGCGACGGGAACAGGGTATATGTCCCTGATGTCCTGATGAACCTGACCTACTTCGGAGGCAGCTATTCAGCAGACAAGGACGAATATTTCATTAACCTTGCCGTTTTTGTGCAGGAGTACCTTGAGGGCCGGATTAATGAGCCGGTAGTGGAGATAATTCTTCCCCAGAACGCCGAGGCAGACCTCGTGCTGAAGGCAAACAATGCCACCAGAAAGCCGCAGCTTCAATTAACATTGTCGAGGTTTTAGCTGTAGTTTTAGCCATTTTTCTTAATTTCGCACATAATCAAATAAAATCATAATGTGCGGAATAGTCGGCTATATTGGCAGTAAGCCAGCCAGGGAGATAATAATAAACGGACTCAAGCGCCTCGAATACCGGGGTTATGATTCTGCCGGAATGGCAATAATCAACGGCGAACCGGAAATCTTTAAATGCAAGGGCAGGGTAAATGACCTAGAGGCAATGGTCAATGCAGGTTCATCTGACGGAACCATCGCAATCGGCCATACCCGCTGGGCCACCCATGGAGAGCCAAATGAGACAAACGCCCACCCGCAATCGTCGGCAAAGGGCAACTTCATTGTGGTACATAACGGTATAATCGAGAATTACAATCGCATAAAGAGGCATCTCGAAAGCAGGGGCATAGAGTTCTGCAGCCAGACCGACACAGAGGCGCTGGCAAACCTGATAGAACATCTGTATCTTGAAGGCGACCTGAATGCCGAGCAGGCAATCACCATGGCCCTTAACCGTGTTGAGGGAACCTATGGTCTGGTAATTGTTTGCCGCAATGAACCGGGTAAGTTGTTTGCAGCCAGAAAGGGCAGTCCACTGGTGATAGGAGTAGGCGATGGTGAGAACTTTATCGCATCCGATGCCACTCCAATCGTAGAGCATACCCAAAGGGTCATTTACCTCAATGACGATGATATTGCAATAATACAACGTGACCAGCTGGTATTGAAATCGATACGCAGCAGTCAGCTGGTGCCCGAAGTCAAGGAGATAGACCTTAAGATAGGCGAGATCGATAAGGAGGGATACCCTCACTTCATGCTGAAGGAGATATTCGAGCAGCCCAGGGCAATACATGATACCTTCAGGGGAAGGGTACTGCCCGAAGGCGGTGGTATAATGCTCGGCGGGTTGCACCGCGTGCTGGGTGAGATAGTAAAGGCTGACAGGATAATTATTGTTGCATGCGGAACCTCATGGCATGCAGGTCTTGTCGGGGAGTATGTCTTTGAAGAGTATGCACGTATACCAGTTGAGGTTGAATACGCCTCTGAATTCCGCTACCGGAACCCGATTATACGAAAGGGAGACATCGTGCTTGCCATAAGCCAGAGTGGCGAGACAGCAGATACTCTCGCTGCCGTGCGCATGGCAAGAGAACAGGGAGCAACGGTTCTGGGAGTGTGCAATGTAGTGGGCAGCAGTATACCCAGAGAGACAGTTGCCGGTGTCTATACCCACGCCGGACCAGAAATCGGGGTAGCCTCAACAAAGGCTTTCACCACACAGGTAACCGTGCTGGCAATGATGGCCTTTGAAATCGGAAATATGAAAGGCGTTATCGATCCGGGTCTTTATAAGGAATTGATAGATGAACTCTCGATGATACCCGAAAAGATGAAGAGGGCACTTGAGGAGGACCCAAAAGTAGAGGAGCTGGCCAGAAAGTTCATGAACTCAACAAATGCCCTCTATTTGGGAAGGGGATACCTGTTCCCGGTCGCCCTCGAGGGTGCCCTCAAGCTCAAGGAGATATCCTATATCCACGCTGAGGGATATCCCGCTGCCGAGATGAAGCATGGCCCCATAGCACTTATTGATGAGAACATGCCGGTGGTGGTCGTTGCCCCAAGGGAGAACTCCTATGACAAGATAGTTAGCAACATACAGGAGATAAAGGCCCGCAAGGGAACGGTAATAGCAATTGTCACCGAGGGTGATGAGGTGATCAGCAAGATTGCCGACCACGTACTCGAGATACCTCCAACACTGCCTGTTTATTCAGGACTGCTGGCAGTGATACCCCTGCAACTGCTGTCATACCACATCGCCGTAATGAGGGGATGTGATGTTGACCAGCCGCGAAACCTTGCCAAATCGGTAACCGTGGAGTAAAAAGTGCTCTTATGTCACATGCTGATGATTTCCGCGAAATTACCACCCGCGAAAGGGAGGTGATGGAAACAAATGGCTGCTCGTGCGATGACTGGGGCAGAATCAGGGTTGCTCCGGGCTTCAAGCCATCCTTCTTTGGCAATGTGATCTTTTCAGGCGACATATCACTCGGTATCATGGACGGGTTCCACACCGATAAGGCTGGCTTTACCGAGAGAGAAGGCATATGGAACGCCAGGATACATAACTGCAGAGTCGGGAATCATGTCGTTATCAGGAACATCCATGGTTACATCGCGAATTACAGGATAGAGGATAATGTCAGAATAACAGACTGCGGTACAATATCGAATGAGGGAGAAAGCAGCTTCGGTAACGGCATTGCCGTGAATGTACTCAATGAGGCAGGTGGCAGGAAGGTAAGGATATGGGACGGATTGTCATCACAGATCGGATATATTGCAGCACTCTGGAGGCATCGCAGTAAGACTGTCAGGGCAATAGACAAGCTGGTTGAAAGGCATTGTGAAGCGATTAAGTCCTTTGAAGGGACTGTCGGAAAAATGTCTGAAATAACCGGATGCAGAACGATTCGGAATGTAAGGATCGGCTCAGGCGTTAAGGTCGAAAACTCTCTTCTTCTTGCCGATGGTTCTGTAAACAGCAGCCCTGAAAGCCCGGTTATGATAGGCCCGGGCGTGATAATGGAGCGGTTTATAGTCAGCCCCGGGTCGGTTGTCACCGATCAGGCTGTTGTAAAGGACTGCTTTATCGGGGAGGGTTGCTACCTTGGTATGCAGTTTTCTGCCGTTCACTCGCTTTTCTTTTCAAATTGCAGTTTCTATCACGGAGAGGCATGCTCAGTATTTGCCGGACCGTTTACTGTTTCACACCATAAGTCAACACTTCTTATCGCCGGGATGTTCTCATTCATGAATGCCGGAAGCGGAACGAATCAGAGTAACCATATGTATAAGCTGGGTCCCATTCACCAGGGCATTCTCGAAAGGGGTTCAAAGACCGGAAGCGATGCATATTTGCTCTGGCCTGCCAGAATAGGCCCCTTTACCCTTGTCGTCGGCAGGCACTATGGGAATCCCGATACATCACAGTTCCCGTTTTCATATCTGATCGAGAGAAATGGTGAGAGCCTGCTGATACCTGCTATAAACCTTACCGGTGTCGGGTCGGTAAGGGATGCACGTAAGTGGCCTGAAAGGGACAAGAGGAGAGAGACGGCAGCGGCCGACCTGATCACCTTCGGACTCCTTACACCCTATACCGTTGCGAAGATGATAAGGGGCAGGGACCTCCTTGCAGGTCTGGGTAAGAATGGGACGAATGAGTCGGAATATCACTCAATGCCAGGCTTCAGGATAGCAAGACGCACTGTCAAAAAGTGCATCGGCATATATGATGCAGGCATCGCCAAATACCTTGGCAGTTCGCTGATTAAAAGAATCGGGGCTAAGAAATTCAGGTCTGTGGAGGAGATGCGCACGGCTCTCTCCCCAACGTCAGAGTCGGGGAGGGGAGAGTGGATTGATGCAGGAGGCATGGTGGTCCCGCTGGAAGATGTAGAAGCCCTGTGCGACAGGATAGAAAATCAGAAGCAAATTACCGCAATAAGTATCAGGGGTGAGTTTGATAAACTTGATGCAGGATGCCGCGAAGCGGAATGGAACTGGGTAGCAGCAAGGCTTCAGGAGGAAAAGGGCAGGCCTGTAACGCAGTTCACCCCGGCAGATGTGGTCGATATCATTGAGAAGTGGAAGAAGAGCGTGGTGGAACTTGACTATGGCCTGTATGAGGATGCACTTAAGGAGTTCAGCCTTTCATCAGGCACAGGCTTCGGTGCGGATGGTGACGACCAGGTGAAAAGAGCAGACTTTGAAGCTGTCAGGGGTAATCCGGAGGGAAACCCGGAGGTTCATTCAATACTTCAACATATCAGGAAAAACACAGAACTCGCCGACCGCCTTATAAACAAGATCAAATCAATCAACCAATTGTAGCTTTCCTTACCTCACACCCCATACCTCAAACCTCATACCTCAAACCTCAAACCCCACACCCAAATCGTAAATCGTAAATCGTAAAACTTCAATCGTAAAGCGTTAATCCCTTCCGTACTGCTTCTCATAATACCTCTCATACTCACCGGTAATAATCCGGTCGAGCCATTCAGTATTCTCAAGGTACCATGTGACAGTCTTTTCGAGACCGTTTTCAAAGTCTACCGATGGCTCCCATCCAAGGGCAGATCTTATCTTAGATGAATCGATGGCATATCTCAGGTCGTGACCAGCCCTGTCGGTGACAAATGTTATCAGCTTTTCCGAGGTGCCTCCGGGCCTGTTGAGGTGCCTGTCCATTATACGGCACAGCAGCCTCACCAGGTCGATGTTTCTCCACTCGTTGTTACCTCCCACATTGTAAGTCTCTCCTGCCTTGCCATGATGATAGATAACATCAACAGCCAAAGCATGATCCTCAACATAGAGCCAGTCGCGGACATTCTCCCCCTTACCATATACAGGTATTGTTTTGCTGTTTTTTATGTTGTTGATGGTGAGCGGTATAAGCTTCTCGGGGAACTGGTTGGGTCCGTAGTTGTTTGAGCAGTTCGAGATTACGAAGTTAATTCCGTAGGTATGTCCGTATGCCCTTACAAGATGGTCTGAAGAGGCCTTCGATGCAGAATACGGACTTCGAGGGTCATATGGAGTACGTTCAGTAAAGAGTCCATCAGCGCCGAGCGATCCGTATACCTCGTCGGTAGAGATATGATAGAATCTCTTGCCGGGCAGGTTCTCCTTCCATTTTCTGCGGCAGGCATTCAGAAGGTTTGAAGTGCCTACGATATTGGTGAAGATGAATTCGTCAGGAGCGGTAATTGACCTGTCGACATGCGACTCAGCAGCAAGGTGTATGACCCCGTCGAAATCATATTTTTCGAACAGGGCCTCAACATCGCTCTTCTCTGCTATGTCGCTCTTTTCAAACCTGTAACCTGGCATGCCTTCAACGTCGGTAAGGTTCTCAAGGTTGCCTGCATAGGTCAGCTTGTCTGCATTTACCACCAAATAGTCGGGGTAGTTCCTGAGGAACCGCCGCACCACGTGGGAGCCAATAAATCCGGCACCACCTGTAATCAGCAAGGTTTTCTTCATCTCTTGTCTGTTTTTCTGATTTCCTGTTCCCAGTTCCATGCCGTCAGCATGGCATCCTCCAGCGAGCTGATGGTTCTCCATCCCAGCTCGCTGTTGGCCAGTGACGGATCAGCCCATATCTTCTCTATGTCTCCCTTCCGGCGTGAAACAATCCGGTACGGAATTTTTATACCTGTTGCCTTCTCAAAGGCACCGATCGCCTCCAGCACTGAAACTCCATTGCCCGTTCCCAGGTTGAAGACCTCCCGGGGAGCCTTGTTACGGCCCTCCAGAAGTCGTCTGACAGATATTACGTGTGCCTTTGCCAGGTCGACGACATGAAGGTAATCGCGGATGGCTGTTCCGTCGGGGGTGTTATAGTCATCGCCGTACACGCTGAGTTCTTTCCTGATTCCGATGGCTGTCTGGGTAATGTATGGAACCAGGTTCTCAGGAACACCCATGGGTAGTTCCCCGATAAGTGCTGAAGGATGTGCGCCTATCGGATTGAAATACCTGAGTGATATGGCATTGAGTTTATCCGGGTGTGCCTCTGTTACGTCAAGTAAGATGTCTTCGCTTATCTTTTTTGTATTGCCGTATGGTGATGCAGCGGGAGTAACAGGATTATCTTCAGTCACCGGAAGCTTATGTGGCTGGCCGTAAACAGTACATGATG
>CAYUOS010000004.1:0-45623 GCA_964446435.1 uncultured Rikenellaceae bacterium
CTGACAGCACCGCGCTGGCATCGACAGTAGAGTCGCTGAAATCGACAGGGGTGGTATCAAAGGTCTATGTAGTTACCGGTAGGGAAAGCATTTCCGATATCACTGCCACAGGAGCCGAGCCTCTAAGAGCAGAGAGCATGACCTCAACCGGGGCGATGAATAAAATAGGAGGCATTGCCGAGACTGAATACACACTTATCTATACCAAGTCTTTTCCGCTCAAACCGGGAAGTTACGCACTGGAAAGGATGATGCAGGTCTGTTCAGACACCGGTGCAGGCATGGTATACTCGGGTTATTATGAGGACAAGGAAGGCAGGCTGTCTGCCAGACCTCTGATTGATTACCAGGCGGGCAGCCTCCGCGATGACTTCGCCTTCGGGTCGGTGCTGCTCTACCGTACAACGGCACTTAAGGAGGCCTGCAAAGCCATGCGTGGCAAATACAGATTTGCCGGACTGTACGACCTTAGGCTAAGGGTTTCTCAGAATCACAGCCTGGTTTACATCCCTGAACTGCTCTATACCGAGGTTGAGACCGACACCCGGAAGTCGGGTGAGAAGCAGTTCGACTATGTCGATCCGCGCAACAGGGAGGTTCAGATTGAGATGGAGGCTGCATGCACTGAGCATCTCAAGGCAATTGGTGGCTGGCTGAAACCGGAGTTCCGGCAGGTAGATTTCGCCTCCGAGAAGTTTGAGTATGAGGCTTCGGTAATAATACCTGTAAGGAACAGGGCCAGGACAATTTCCGATGCCGTGAAATCGGTGCTTACACAGGAAGCAGGCTTCAGCTTTAACCTTATCGTTGTCGACAACCATTCGACAGACGGTACCACAGAGATTCTTAGAGATTTTGCAGGCAAAGATTCACGCCTTGTGCATGTGATACCGCAAAGAAACGATCTCGGCATCGGAGGATGCTGGAACGAGGCCGTATTCCACCCCGGATGCGGCAGGTTTGCAATACAGCTCGACAGTGACGACCTCTACATCGACAACAGTGTCGTTGCCACGATCGTAAAAGCATTCTACGAGCAGAAGTGCGCAATGGTGGTCGGTTCCTACAAAATGGTTAACTTCAGGCTTGAGGATATACCCCCGGGATTGATTGACCACAAGGAGTGGACATCCGATAACGGACGTAACAATGCATTGAGGATCAACGGCCTCGGTGCTCCCAGGGCATTCTTTACGCCTGTGCTCAGAAAGATACGCATACCTAATGTCAGCTACGGAGAGGATTATGCCGTGGGGCTGGCAGTAAGCCGGCGCTACCAGATAGGAAGAATATATGAACCTCTGTATCTTTGCCGCAGGTGGGAGGACAATACCGATGCATCACTCGATGTCGTCAAGATGAATGCCCATAACCAGTACAAGGATAAGATACGAACCATAGAGCTTATGGCAAGGATAAGGTTGAATCGGGGGTAAGGACAATGAGAATCGATTATTCAGCCAGGGTTAATGAATTATTTGAAACTCAGCTTGCAGGGTGGCCGCTGGCAGGTAACAACTACCGGTTGCTCGACAGGGTAAAGACCCGGTCAATCGATTTCGGCAGCTTCAACATACTGATCCAGTTCAATCCCGAGCGTATCAGGTCTTCGGCAGCCAGGGTCGACCAGCGCTCGATAGAGGCTCGGCCCTGCTTTCTCTGTGCCTCAAACAGGCCGGCCGAGCAGACAGGAGTTCGATTTGGCAATGATCTCACCATTCTGGTTAATCCCTTCCCGATCTTCAACCGCCATCTGACGATAGTCTCCGACAAGCACACCGACCAGCGCATTGCAGGTCACTTTGGCCAGATGCTTGAGCTCGCCCGCGCCCTAAACGATTATGTGATCTTCTATAACGGACCACAATGCGGCGCTTCTGCTCCCGATCACTTTCATTATCAGGCCGGGAACCTCGGGTTCATGCCAATTGAGAAGGATTTTGAGCGCGGAACGGCAGCGAAACTGCTGACAATCTGGGCCGGTACTGAAATCAGAATATGGGAGGATTATGGGAGGTCGGTGGTTACCCTGAAGGGTAAAAACGAACTTAGCCTGGAAGAGGTTTTCAAAACATTCCTGCATAAATTCAGGTTATTTCAGCCTGATAAACCAGAACCGATGCTGAACATTCTGGCCTATGTAACGGGAGATTATTACATAATTCACATTTTTCCGAGAAGGGTGCACCGCCCGACACAGTTCTTCGGTGAGGGAGAAGGTGGTATTCTGCTCAGTCCCGCATCGGTCGATCTCGGTGGTGTGGTCATTACTCCCAGAGAGGAGGATTTCAACAAACTGACAAAAGATGACCTCGAAGATATTTTTAACCAGGTTTGCCTGAGAGACGATCAGATTGAGAAACTATTTACTAATTTTCGATAATGAAAGAGAGAGTTGCACCGGTTATAAGAGTGGGCGTCCTGACTGCCAATGAGATAGGTTTTTCGCTTAAGGGTGACTATGCTGACGGTTCAGGAAATGTTTACGGTCAATCTGCCTGGAAGGCGGTAATAGCCGGTGACAAAATAGAAATCAGCAACGACACAGGCTTCAGCAGGGTAGCCGGGGAATTCACCCTTGAGCCCGCAGGAAGATCAGGAGCATCTTTTGTTATCCACTCGGTAGTGATAGGTGTCGATTTTCACTGGGAGAGGGAGGAGGACCAGGAGTTTCCCGGAGCGCTCTCAATCATCATTGAAAATGGCAGCCTTGTGGCTGTGAACATCCTGCCTGTTGAGGATTACCTTGTAAGCGTGATCTCTTCAGAGATGAGTGCCACTTCATCGGCAGAGCTGCTGAAGGCACATGCAGTGATATCGCGCGGATGGCTTCTGGCACAGATCGAAAAGAGCCGTGCACTTGAGGCAGGAGGGAAGAGATACCAGACCGCTTTCATCACCGATAAGGAGATTGTAAGGTGGTATGACCGCGAAGACCATGTTAACTTTGATGTATGTGCCGATGATCACTGTCAGCGTTACCAGGGGATTACCAAGGCTTCGACACCTGAGGTTGCTGCAGCGGTTGCAGTAACGGCCGGCGAGGTTCTTTCATATGAGGGTCGAATATGCGACACCCGGTACTACAAGTGCTGCGGTGGCGTGACAGAGCTTTTTCAGAATGCATGGGAACCAGTCGATCATCCATATCTTCAGAAGGTAATTGATAACCCTGTACCTCCCGCAGGTTTGTCTATTGACCTTGAAGATGAGGCTAATGCCACAGCATGGATCGAGGAGAACCCCGAAGCCTTCTGCAATACAGGCGACAAGGAGATACTCTCACAGGTACTTAATGATTACGACCAGGAGACAGCTGATTTTTACAGATGGAAGGTAACATATACCCAGAGCGAGATCAGCAGTCTGGTGAGGGAACGCACCGGTATCGATTTCGGGGTTATTAAGGACCTTGTACCCCTTGCCCGCGGCAGCTCAGGACGCATTACAAGGTTACGCATAACCGGTTCGGCCAGGACGATGGTGATCGGAAAGGAGCTCGAGATCAGAAAGGCGCTCTCAAAGAGTCATCTCTACAGCTCATGTTTCTTCGTTACAAAGGGCAAGCGCGATGGTGAGAATGTGTTTAACCTGCACGGCGCAGGATGGGGCCATGGTGTTGGCCTGTGCCAGATAGGTGCAGCGGTGATGGGAGCCAGAGGCTATTCGTACAGCGATATCCTGATGCATTACTTCAGGGGAGCATCGCTTGAAAAGAGGTATTGATAGTTTACAACCAAATAGTTGCAGTGATGCGCATTATGTTCTGCCTGATGGTGCTTCTGCTGCCGGCAATGCCGGCAACGATGACGGCGGCTTCACACTCCTTGCCGGGTGATGATGAAACAGGTGTGGTCATTGATGCGCACGGAGCCATTATCAGGATTGATAAAAGGCTAAAGGAGATTTACCTTGTATTTTCGGCAGATGAGACCGGAGAGGGCATGATGCATGTCATGAATGTCCTGAGACGGCATGATGCCGGTGGCTCATTCTTCCTGACAGGCAACTACCTGAGGAACCCTGAATACACGCATGTGATTGAAAGAATGGTCAATGAGGGCCACTTTGTCGGTCCCCACTCTGACCGTCACCTGCTATATGCCACCTGGGAAAACCGTGATTCACTGCTCGTTACCAGGGAGGAGTTCATTGATGATCTCGTGGCTAACTATGTCGCTATGGCTGACCGGGGCATACCATCATCAGGTATCCGCTGGTTCCTTGCACCCTATGAATGGTATAACAGGGTAATTGCCGGGTGGTGTGAAGAGATGGGGGTGACTCTGATAAACTTCACACCCGGAACAGGCACCAATGCCGATTACACTACACCTGACATGAAGAATTACAGGTCGTCGGAGCAACTGATTGAAGGGCTGCAGAGGTTTGAGGCCGCTTCGGCTGACGGACTGAACGGCGCGATAATACTGATACACCCCGGCACCGAACCTTCGCGAACCGACAAGCTCTATTTGCGACTTGACGAAATAATGGATTACTACAAGGAAAAAGGATACTCATTCAAAAAACTACCTGGCGGCAATGACTGAAAAAGGAAGAAAAAGCTCACCATGGGCATGGATACCATCACTCTACCTCTACCAGGGTATTCCCTACACGATAGTGATGACTACGTCGGGACTGATCTACAAGACGATGGGGATTTCGGTTGCCTCATTTGCATTCTGGACAAGCCTGCTGTACCTGCCATGGGCGATAAAACCCTTGTGGAGTCCGTATATTGATGTGGTCTCGACAAAACGCAACTGGGTGATATGGACGCAGTTGCTGATGGGGGTGGCCTTTATCGCACTCGGGTTGACAATGCCGCTGAACTTTTTCTATCCCATCACGCTGCTGGTCTTTGCCCTGATTGCTTTTTCGTCGGCAAGCCATGACATAGCCGCAGACGGGTTCTACATGTATGCTCTCAACCAGCATCAGCAGGCATTCTTTGTCGGCATCAGGAGCACCTTTTACAGGTTTGCCATGCTCGCAGCCCTGGGCCTTATACCTGTTATAGCGGGAGTAGTCCAGAAAAACACAGGCCTGACGCCCGTTACCTTTGAGGCCGTCTCTGTAGCGGCAGAGGAGTACGTGCCCTTTAGTCGTGATGAGATTGTGATAAAAGATCAGGGAGGAAAGCCGTCTATATTGCTGTTTCCTTCAGATTTCAGGGTTCCTCTTTTCAGGGCAGGTGAGTCTGAGGTTGACTCGGCGGTGCTTTTTGTAGCTCTTTCAGCACCTCCACAGGAGGGAGAGACTGTTGTGGTCAACATTTCGCGGCAGACCGGGAGCAGGGATATCGACATCCCGAAGTCCCAGCCGGGTCGTTTCGAGTTCGACAGGACAAACTGGAACATCCCTCAGACACTTTCAATAAAAGTTAACCGCAATCTTTCCGAAGTCACTTCTGCAGATTTCCTTGTTACCGCCGGCAATATAGCATTCAGTTGGGTTGTTGCCCTTGGCCTGCTTGGTGTTTTCCTGCTGTTGCTGGCCGTTTACAACAAGTTCCTGTTACCTCATCCTGAGGAGGCAGGCGATAAGCAGTCGGTAAACTTTGCGGTATTCGTTGAAGTGTTCAAGTCATTCTTTTCGAAGCCCGGGGTGGTTCCTGCCCTGATCTTCTTCCTGCTGTACAGGCTCGGGGAGTCACAGCTGGTGAAGATCGCAACACCATTCCTGGTAGACTCAAGGAGTTCAGGAGGTATAGGCCTCACTTCGGCTGAATACGGTATTATATATGGTACAGTGGGCATGATATGTCTGACGATCGGAGGGATACTCGGTGGTGTGATGGCTTCGAGATATGGATTGAAGAAGCTTATCTGGCCTATGGCCCTGTCTCTGAACGTACCGAGTGCCGTTTATATCTGGCTTGCCTATGCTCAGCCTATGCCCGGCGATCTTTCAATTTACATGTCAGTGGGAGTGGAACAGCTGGGTTATGGTTTCGGGTTTACGGCCTATATGCTCTATATGCTCCACTACGTCGGAGAGAGCAGGTTCAAGACCGCAGAGTACGCGATAGGCACCTCTCTGATGGCTTTTGGGATGATGCTTCCCGGAATGATATCGGGCAAGGTGAGCGAATTACTCGGTTATGAACACTTCTTCATCTATGTTATGATATGCACGATTCCCGGCATGCTGGTTATCAGGTGGCTGAAGATTGATCCGGGCTTCGGAATGAAAAGGAAAGATTGATGATGGATTTTGAGGTTCTGCGGGAAAGGATTAAGGGCGATCTCTTCACAGATGATCTGCAGCGAATCATGTATGCCACCGACGGTTCGGCGTACAGGGAGATACCCGTTGCCGTTACCCGTCCTGCCGATGCCTCCGATATCAGGGAGATAGTCGCATTTGCCCGTGAAAACGGCAGCTCGGTAATTCCTCGTGGTGCGGGCACATCACTGGCCGGGCAGGTGGTGGGTGGCGGCATTGTGATGGATGTCTCGAGGTACATGACCGGGATACTCGAGCTGAATGTCTCAGAGAGATGGGTGGTAATCGAGCCAGGTGTGGTGCTTTCAGAGCTTAATCTCTTCCTCTCAAAACATGGTCTCTTCTTTGCACCTGAGACATCGACGGCTAACCGCTGCTGCATTGGCGGGATGCTTGGTAACAATTCCTGTGGCCTGCATTCAATTATCTATGGCAGTGTGCGTGATCATATCCTCGAAATCGATGCCCTGCTTGCAGATGGTTCCGAGGCAACATTCCGGGCCCTTGCCACAGAGGAGTTCAATGCCAAATGCGAGGGTGATCCAGATAAACTCGAGACACAAATCTACAGGAACATCAGGGATACCCTGTCAGACGCTGAGAACCGTGCCGGAATTACCGCCGGATATCCCGATCCCCGCCTGAAGCGCCGCAATAACGGATATGCCCTTGACATATTGATGAACACCGATCCGTTTACAGGAAACGGTGAGAAGATAAACCTGTGCAAGTTGCTGGCAGGTTCGGAGGGCACCCTTGCCTTCACCCTCAGAATGAAGCTGAACCTGCTGCCACTGCCTGACAAGGTAACCGGCCTCGTATGTGCTCACTTTGAGTCACTTCAGGATGCCCTGAAGGCCAATATTATAGCCCTGAGGTATAATCCGGCCTCGATAGAACTTATTGATGATTACATACTCAACTGTACCAGGGACAATATCTCACAGAGCAGGAATCGTTTCTTCATCAAGGGTGAACCTGCAATTATTCTTCTGATAGAGTTCCTTGAGGATAGCGGCGATGTTATTTCAGGCAAGGCTGAGGCCATGGAGCGTGAGATGCGTGAATCGGGTTACGGCTATCATTTCCCGTTATACACGGCACCTGACGAGATGGCAAGGGTATGGGAGCTTCGAAAGGCAGGACTGGGGGTATTGCTCAACATCCCCGGAGAGAAGCGAAGTGTCCAGGTAATTGAAGATACATCGGTGCATCCCGAGTTATATCCTGAATATATCACCGGGTTTGAGAAGATTCTTGAGAAGTACAATCTTACCTGCTCATATTACGGACATATTGCCACCGGCGAGCTTCATATAAGTCCGTTGCTCAATCTCAAGGATCCGGCAGACATTGAGGTGTATCATGGTATAGCTACTGATATTTCAGCACTGGTAAAAGAATTCAGGGGATCACTGAGTGGAGAGCATGGTGACGGAAGGCTGAGGGGCGAGTTTATCCCGTTCATGTTTGGTGAGAAGACCTATCAGTTGCTGAAGAACCTGAAGAAGACATGGGATCCGTTCAATGTTTTCAATCCGGGTAAGATTACAGATACACCCTCAATTGTTGAGAATCTGAGATATATCGTTGGTGAACAGACACCTGTTCCCGATACGACCTTTACCTTTCCTGAGAAGACCGGAATTCTATATGCTGTTGAGAAGTGCAGCGGTTCAGGTGATTGCCGCAAGAGTGTACTAATGGGCGGCACCATGTGCCCCACATTCATGGCCACTCATGATGAAGACAAGTCAACCAGGGGAAGGGCCAACATCCTTCGGGAGTTCCTTACCCGCTCCGGGAAGGCCAACAGATTCGATCACAAGGAGATATTCGAGGTTATGGACCTCTGCATTTCATGCAAGGCATGCAAATCTGAGTGTCCCTCAAACGTCGACATGGCAAAATTCAAGGCCGAATTCCTTCACCACTACTACAGGTCGCACCGCATTCCATTTAGGACACTTCTTATCGGGTGGCTTCCGCGACTCAATCGTGTGGGAATGCTGCTCAGGCCGGTAACAAACTTCATCACCGGAACAACACTCTTCAAGTCGGTATTAGGCATTGCCCGTGAGAGAGATCTACCGGTGCTGTCAAAGGTAACGATGAGGAGATGGGAGCGGTCGGAAAGGAAGAAGAGAAACGCTGTTCCCCAAAGCAAGGGCAAACTGTTTCTTTTTGCTGATGAGTTTACAGATTATAATGAAAGTGAAATCGGGATAAAGACGATCTTGTTGTTTGAAAGGCTTGGCTACGAGGTTGTTATACCAGCCTCAGCAGAGAGCGGGCGTACTTTCCTGTCGAAGGGATTGCTCGGAGCAGCCAGAAAGGTGGCAGAGAAGAATGTAAGAATACTTTCCGCGATTGTATCGGCAGAGTCGCCACTTGTCGGCATTGAGCCATCGGCGATTCTTTCATTCAGGGATGAGTATCCCGAAATGGTAGGGGAGGAACTGAGCCCCCTTGCTAAGTCTCTGTCTGTAAATACGATGCTTGTTGAGGAGTTTATATGCCGCGAGCTTGACAGGGGCAATATCGGGGCAGGAGATTTCACTGAAAGAGAAGCGAGGATTCTGCTTCACGGTCACTGCCAGCAAAAGGCCCTGGCATCGACACTCCCGACGAAGAGGATGCTGTCGGTTCCGGTCAACTACCATGTGAGTGAGATACCCTCAGGATGCTGTGGCATGGCCGGAGCATTCGGCTTTGAGAAGGAGCATTATGACCTTAGCATGAAGATAGGGGAGCTGGTATTGTTTCCTGAAGTAAGGAGCGCGGCTGATGACACCATCATCGCGGCACCGGGCACATCATGCCGGCACCAGATTGCAGACGGAACCGGAAAGAAGGCATATCATCCGGTTGAGATACTTTATGATGCACTTGTTTGAAATTGTTTAAATTGTAGAATATGAAACGCCATTTGTTTTCAGATGTTGAGAGATCGTTCTTCGAACGGTCGGGGAGGCCGGAATTTACAACCAGGATTCCATATATAGTCGTCAATAACTTTCCGTCACTCGGGTTCCTTACTTCACTGAGGTTTCTTGAGTGGGTAGGTGAGAACCCCGAGGGGGTCATCAGCCTTCCGACCGGAAAGACACCCGAGTTCTTTATAAAGTGGACCCAGAGGCTTCTTGCCGGGTGGGAGAAACCTGAGACTCAGAGGTTGCTTGAAGAGAATGGTTTCAGGTACGGAAAGAAGCCTTCTCTCGGGGGACTTCATTTCGTCCAGGTAGATGAGTTCTACCCGATTAGTCCCAAACAGCATAACAGCTTCTACGATTATGTGATCAACTTCTATATCAAGGGTTTCGGTCTCGACCATTCGCGTGCCCTGCTTATGAATTGCGACGAAATACCGCTTTCGGGAGGCAGGCACTACTCTGAGGTATTTCCAGGCGGTATGATTGACCTTACACTCAGGAACAGGGAAGCTATGAATCAGGCTGAGCGTATTCAGCAACTGTCAATATTCAATATCGACAACTGGTGTACCCAATATGAGAACAGGATCAGGGAACTGGGTGGTATCGGTTTCTTTCTTGGTGGTATCGGTCCTGATGGCCATATAGCCTTCAACACCCGCGGCAGCGACCATAACTCAACCACAAGGCTTACGCCTACCAACTTCGAGACCCAGGCAGCCTCTGCCGGAGACCTCGGAGGGATAGAGATATCGAAGAGCCGCCTGGTGATAACAATCGGCCTGGGCACAATAACACACAATCAGGATGGCGTTTCGATAATCTTTGCTGCAGGTGATGCAAAGGCAGGAGTAGTGAAGAATGCCCTCGAGAATGATCTTTCGAATCTTTACCCTGCAACGGTATTGCAGAGGCAGAAGAACTCAAGGTTCTATATTACCGAAGGTGCAGCGGTGCAGTTGCATGATTCGGTTGAAAGATACTACAGGGAGGGTGAGTGGACGTTTGAAAAGACTGAGAGGGCTGTTTTCGACCTTTGCCAGAGGATAAACAAGTATGCTCACAGGCTTACCCTTGAGGACCTGAGGCAGGATCCGTACTGTTCAATGATACCGGACCTAGGTATCGGCACCGTCAGGGATGTTATAGACTCTTCTGCGCAGAAGATCAGTCTGGGCGTAGCCCGTGAGAATGACCAGGTGTTCCTCCATACCGGACCGCATCATGATGACATTATGCTGGGAATCTTCCCATGCATAATACCCCAGCTGAGGGTTGCGTCAAACAGGTTTCACTTTGCGGTGCTGACATCGGGCTTCACGGCAGTGACAAACAGCCTGATACGGAAGTTGCTGGCTGAAACGCTTCATCTGATCGGTATCGGCAAGATTGAGATGCTTGAGTATCCCGATTTCTTTAAGTCGGGCTATATGTACAAGTTCGACAAGGATGTGAGCCACTATCTCGACAAGGTTGCAGACAAGGATGAGCCCGGAAAGACGAGGGGCATCTGTCACAGGCTGACCAGGGCGATGGTTGACATTTACAAGATAAAATCGAAGGATGAGCTTGTTGCCAGGATAAATGAGATAATTGAAGTAATTGACTCGAGCTATAGTGGTCAGAAGAATACACCGGATATTCAGCAGCTTAAGGGTATGCTGCGGGAATTTGAGGAGGAGCTGGTGTGGGCGCACTACGGTGTTAAGGTGAAGGATATTGAACATCTGAGGCTGGGATTCTATACCGGAGATATTTTTACCCCGCAGCCTCAGCACAAGCGCGATGTTGAGCCTGTGCTCGATATGCTGCGCCGCATTGAGCCTACGGTAATAAGCCTGGCATTCGACCCTGAGGGTTCAGGGCCTGACACACACTACAAGGTATTGCAGGCAATAGCTGAGGCTCTGCGCATGTGGGGCAGGGAACGGGATATTTCAAAGTTGAGGATAATAGGATACAGGAATGTTTGGTTCAGGTTCCACCCCTCCGAGGCCAATGTTTTCACACCTGTTTCACTTAACTCGATGGCGGTGCTTGACTGGTCGTTCAAGAACTGCTACATCAGCCAGGTAGATGCTTCATTTCCAAGCTATGAATTTGACGGGCCGTTCAGCGACCTCTCGCAGAAGCTGTGGGTTGAGCAGTTCAAGAGGGTGCAGCTTGTCCTGGGCAAGGATTTCTTCTACGACAATGAGAGTCCGAAGATACGGGCGACCCACGGGATGATATATCACAAGGAGATGAATCCTGATGAGTTCCTGCGGCATGCCCGCGAACTTGAAAAGACGATGGAAGGGCTGTAGATTTCAGATTTCAGATTAACGATATCAGATTTAGATTTGACGGATTAATCTCTCTGCGGTTGATAGACTAAGGGCACAGGGCTCAGGGCGCGGGGCGCAGGGCGCAGGGCACGGGGCACGGGGCGCAGGGTAAACGAAGGCTATTAAAAAATAAATACAATTTAGTGATGAAAAAGACCGAAAGATATCTTGCGCTTGACGTTTTCAGGGGTATAACGATAGCGACGATGATTACCGTCAATAATCCAGGTAGCTGGAAGTATGTATATGCTCCCCTCAGGCATGCTGCATGGCACGGATGCACGCCCACCGACCTGGTATTTCCCTTTTTTCTTTTCATAGTAGGCGTTTCGATGTTCTTCTCCTTCTCGAAGTATGAATATAAGCTTGATGGCAGTTCGCTTTTGAAGATATTCAGGCGTACGGCGCTGATATTTGTGATCGGGTTGTTTCTCAACTCATTCCCGCAGTGGCAGCAGGACTTCTCGAAGCTGCGCATAATGGGAGTGCTGCAGCGCATTGCCCTGGCCTATTGCTTCGGTTCCCTTATTGTGCTCTCTGCACGCCGCAACCTGCTGCCATGGCTGACGCTTGCCATACTAATGGCCTATTGGGGTATTATGTACTTTTTTGGTGGAACCGACCCTTACTCTCTCGAGGGAAATGCGGCAACCGGGGTTGACAGGTTCATTTTCGGTGACAAGCATCTCTACAGGGGTTTTGGGATACCATTTGATCCGGAGGGTTTGTTAAGTACAATTCCCTCTGTGGCCACGGTGATAATAGGCTATCTGGCCGGCGGACTGATTTCAGGAACTGAGAAAAAGAAGGTTCCGATGGTGTTCCTGCTTCTCGGTATTGCGGGAATAGGTGCCGGTCTGCTGTGGGGCCTTGCGTTCCCGATAAACAAGCCGATATGGACCAGCTCGTATGTGGTTTACACGGCCGGATGGGCAGCGGTTTTCATGGCATTCCTGATATGGATAATTGATATTAAGGGGTTTACGAAATGGACACCCTTCTTTGTTGTCTTCGGGATGAATCCGCTCTTCATATATGCGCTGGCGGGGGTTTGGGCCAGGGTCCTTACGAGGCTGATTAAGATTACCGACGGCGAGCAGGTTGTGACAGGCTACAACTGGCTGTTTCAGAATGTGTTTCAGCCAATCGCAGGAGACATGAACGGCTCACTAATGTTCGCACTTTCACATATCGTGGTCTACTGGCTTATCTGTTACATACTCTACAAAAAGAAGATCTTTATAAAAGTGTAACCAACTCTGGTGACTCCCTAATACAGAAAGTACTTCTCCGCCCTCTTTCTGAAGGCAGGGATATCATCGTACCATAATGCCTTAATCGCCTCGACAGAGAAGTTCTTCTGGAATTCGAGCCTGACCTGGTCGGTTCCGCAGACCTTGTCGAACATGCTGAGTCTTGAGGGTTCGCAGAGGGTGAAAACGTTCTTGTCGGGCCATAGTTTGAATGCCTCCTGCAGCATGTAGAACTGTATCAGGCCAAGAGGCGCTTTGCCTGCATCGGTGAAGTGTATCTGCACACCATGCACCATTTTGCCCTGGGACACTGAGTAGTACGGCTTGTAGTGTACAGGCCTGAAAATTACGCCCGGTATCCTGAGCGCGTTGAGGTTCTTCGCCAGCCTGTCGGCATCATCTATCCACTCAGCCGCAAATAGCTGGAACGGAAGTGTATAGCCCACTCCTATGCTTATTACGTAGAGTTCACCAAGTATTCCTGTGGCAGGGTAAAATTGTGGTGTATATATATATGGTATATGCGGCGAGGTGGGAACCCAGGGCAGGCCGGTCTCATCGAATTGCATTTCGCGGTTCCATCCCTTCATGCTGACGACCCTGAGGTTGCACTTGACACCATCCTTCAGCATTCCCTCTCCGTTCAGGAACATTGCCAGTTCACCGACGGTCATACCGTGAATGTAGGGAATCGCAAACTGGCTTACAAATGAATAGAAACCATCACGGGTTACAGCGCCTTCCATGTTTACGCCTCCTATCGGGTTTGGCCTGTCGAGTACCACGAATTCGATATTGTTTTCAGCAGCGGCCTCCATTGCCAGGCCCAGTGTGCTTATGTAGGTATAGGATCTCGAACCGATATCCTGAATATCATAAACCAGTACATCGACGCCCTTCAGCATTTCAGGTGTGGGCTTGCGGGTGCTTCCGTAAAGGCTGTAGACCTGCAACCCGGTTGACGGATCGGTGTATGTGGCAACATACTCTCCCGCAGCATAGTCACCACGTACTCCATGCTCAGGGCCATACAGGGCAACCAGGTTTACGCCCGCGGCGTTATGAAGCATGTCGATTGCCGAAACCAGATTACGGTCGATACCCGTTGGGTTTGTTATCAGGCCAACCCTTTTACCCTTAAGTATTGCGAATCCGTCTTCATTCATTACTTCGAGTCCGGTTTTCACTACAGGCTGCAGCTCTGCCTTGCTGCAGGAGGGTAATGCGATAAGCAACAGAGATGTCAGGATGATTGATAGTTGTATGCGTACCATGGCTAATTGTTTTTTGATGAAATATCAATACAAACCTAAAAAAAAATTAGTGCATAAAGGGATGTTTTAATAAATTTGTAACATATAATACAACTTTATCAGATACGCACTCCCAACAGATCAGCGTATGTTTTATAACAGTCAGTAAACTATCGATATGCTGCAAGGTCATAAACTCAAGATTGAATTCACTCCCTTTCTCCTGAAACTCAGGCACCCGTTTCATGTAGCCTGGGGTTCCCGCGAGACAACCCCTGTTGTTCTGGTTACTGTTACCTGTGAAGGGTTAACAGGCTATGGTGAAGCATCAATGCCTCCATACCTGGGTGAAACGCCCGAATCGGTTGCGGCTTTTTTAGGCAGTGTTGACTTCAGTAAAATCAGTGATGCTTCAGATGTCGATCTGGTAACCGAATACCTTGACAGTGTTGCTGTTGGCAACTATGCAGCCAAGGCGGCAGTTGACATTGCCATTCACGACCTTATCGGCAAGCTCGAGGGTAAGGCGTGTCATGAGATGTGGGGGTATGACAGTGGTTCCACTCCGTACACCAGCTTCACTATCGGCATCGATTCTGCAGAGATTATTCGCGATCGTGTCAGGGAGGCAGAGGAGTACAGGATACTAAAGATTAAGCTTGGCGATGGAAATGACAGAGATATTATGCAGGCTGTCAGGGAGATGACAGACAAACCCCTTTATGTTGACGTGAATCAGGGATGGACAGATAAACATTATGCACTGGATATGATCCACTGGCTTAAGGAGATAGGTGTCAGTCTTGTTGAGCAGCCGATGCCTGATAGTTTGGAATCAGAGCTTGAGTGGCTTATCAGCAGGAGCCCGCTTCCTGTTTTTGCCGATGAGGGAATAAAGAGGGTAGAGGATCTAGAGCGGCGTAAGGGATTATATAATGGTGTCAACATCAAGCTGATGAAGTGCGGGGGCCTGAACAACGCCAGGAAGATGATTGCGATAGCCAGGAAGGCAGGAATGAAGGTTATGATCGGTTGCATGACAGAGACCTCCTGCGCAGTATCGGCGGCAGCCCAGTTGTCACCTGCGGTTGATTATGCCGATCTTGATGGTAATCTGTTGATCAGTAATGACATATATGATGGTGTTAAAGTAGTTGACGGCAAAATATTTTTACCTGTTCGGCCCGGGATAGGTGTCATTGGCAAAAAGTGAAAAAATGTAAAAAATTTTATGGTTGTCATACATCATACATAAGATTTTTTTGTAACTTGCTTTCTGGAATTTTACTTCTATTTTTTATACTAAACCTTTAACTGCTTAACCTCAAAATTCAATGAAATGAGAAAAATCCTATTCTTGTGTTTTGCGGTTTTTGGCATTATGCTGTCACAGACGATGATGGCCCAGCCGAAGACCGTTACGGGCGCAGTAGTTGATGCCACCACAAATGAAACGCTGCCTGGCGTGAACGTTACCATCAAGGGAACGACACGCGGGGTCGGCACAGATTTGAATGGCCGCTACTCGATCAGTGTCTCCCCGGGTGAGATACTCGTTTTCAGTTTTCTGGGATATGCCGAACAGGAATTTACCGTCGGTGCACCAAACCAGATCAATGTTCGACTCTCACCTGATATCCAGGCCCTGGGAGAAGTTGTAGTAACCGCAGAGTTCGGTATGCGACGCGTCGCCAGGGCTATAGGTTCATCGGTACAGAACGTTAAGGCCCAGGATATTGTAGAATCCGGCCGTGATAACTTCATAACCGCACTGCAAGGACGTGTCGCCGGCATGAACGTCACCACAACCAGTGGAGCCCCGGGTGCATCAACCTCGGTAATCCTGAGAAGTATCACCTCGATCTCCGGGAACAACCAGCCGTTGTATGTGGTTGATGGTGTGCCAATGAACAATTCAACTTTTGACCCGCTGTTGCTTTCACAGACATCTGAACTCTATTCGGTAAGGAACCTCGACTTCGCATCACGCGGAAATGACTTCAACCCCGAGGATATAGAGTCTGTAACAGTACTGAAGGGTGCTGCAGCAGCAGCCCTTTATGGTTCCAACGCATCGAACGGTGCTATAATCATCACAACCAAGAAAGGTACTGCAGGCCGTGGCAAGGTGAGCTACAGCAACTCCTTCCGCTGGGACAATGCCTATGGCTATCCTGATGTACAGGATAAGTATGCCAACGGTGCCTATGGTACCACAAACTACTTCTACACCAGCCGCTATGGAGGACTCTACCCGGCAGGTACAACACTTTATGACAATGTCGCCGCGATTATTCAGACCGGTTACGCATCACGTCATAACATTTCGGTTGAAGGAGGAACAGACAAGGTTACCCTGCGTGCCTCAGCCTCAACACTCGATCAGAAAGGTGTTATCAAGACATCAGATTTTTCTAGGCTAAACTTTTCGCTTGCAGGAAGGGCTGAGGTCAAGAGATGGATGACAGTAGAAGCCACTATGCAGTATGCTTCAACTGCCCAGACCAAGGTGCCTCTCGGAACCTCCGGTCCTCTCTATATGGCAATGCGCTGGCCAAGCGTTGATGATATGTCGAAGTATCTTGATGTCGATGGTTCACGCATGCGCATGCCTGACTACTATACTGATACAGACTTGCTCAATCCTCTTTTCGGACTATATAAGAATAAGCTGTATGATGAGTCAGACCGTTTTATCTCCAATGCCGCAGTAAATTTCACACCAATCGAGAATACCTTTCTGCGCGTACAGCTTGGATGGGATGTTGGAATGCAAACATTCATAACCTCGAATCATCCTTACTATGCAAACAATAATAACGGTCCTGGTGTATATAATATAGCCAAGGTTAACTTCTCAGATCCGACAATCAACATTCTCGGAGGATATTCAAACGAGTTTCTGGATGACAGGCTTTCCTTCACCGCTCAGTTCGGATACCATCAGGTTGAGAACAAGGTCAGTAACGTTGTAACCAATGGCTCAAAGTATGCAGTGGCTGACTTCCAGTCTATTAACAACGTTGACCCCCTGACTATCAACTCAAGTCAGCGGAATACCAAGCGAAGGGTACAGGCTTTCTCAGGGCAGATGGAATTTGGTTATATGAATATGGCCTACCTGACATTCAGGGCCAGGAATGACTGGTCATCGACACTTCCCTATGACAACAGGATGTATTTCTATCCGGCCCTGGAAGCTGCCTTTATACTGTCTGAGCTACCTGTAATCGAGAACATAAGCCAGATAAATTATCTGAAGCTCAGGGGTTCTTTAGCAAGGGTTGGCCGCGATGCCGGTCCGCTTGAGATAGATCCACAGCTTGAAGCTACAGGATTAACCGGAGGAGGTTACAAGTACGGATTCACAGGTCCGAATAAAACCCTCAGGCCCGAAATGACCACATCAAGGGAGTTTGGATTCGAGACCCGACTCTTTGATGACCGTATCAATGCTGACTTCACCTACTTCAAGACCTATTGCGATGATCAGATTGTTAAAGGATTCCGTCTTAGCTATGCAACCGGGTTCGTTCTCAATAATATGAACGTCGGTACATTTGAGACATGGGGCTGGGAAAGTCACATTGACGGAGATATTGTAAGGACATCGAAAGGCTTCCGCTGGAATGTCGGTCTTAACATGTCGAGCACTGATTCAGAGATTGTTTACCTGCCACCGAACGTATCAGAGTACTACAACCCATACACATGGAACTCAGGTAATATCCGTAACGGTATTATGCTTGGACACCCGATCACAACCCTAACCGGTCGTGCATATCTGCGCAATGATGCGGGTGACGTACTTATCAGTCCGACCACAGGTCTGCCGCTCGTCAGTGCAGCATGGAGCATTGTTGGCAACAGGGAACCGAAACTCCGCTATGGTATCACATCGACACTTAACTATATGGGCTTCAGGTTGAATGCAATGTTCGCAGGCCGCTACAAAGCTACTGTAGTTAATGGAACCAAGCGCACCATGCTTGCCAACGGTCTCAGCTGGGAATCAGTAACCCTTCGCGAGGCAGGTCCTGTTGTTTTCAAGGGCGTCTTGCAGGATGGCAATGAGAACACAGCCACCCCTACAGTTAACAACATTGCTGTAACCCATCATCTGATAGGTACATCGGTATATGCCGGAGGCGATGAGGACTGGATTGAGAAGGATGTAAACTACATCAGGTTGCAGGAACTTCGTCTGTCATATAACCTGCCGGCAAATCTGCTCAACAGGATGCCTTTCCAGACAGCAAGTGTGTTTATTGCAGGCAACGACCTGGTTACATTTACCAACTACTCAGGCATCGATGCAGTGGGTAACACTGTCTCTGCAGCTGCAGGAGGAACCGGTGGTGAGGGCATTGACGTATGGTCACTGCCAATGCCGCGCGGATTTTCTGTTGGTATCGCCGTTACATTTAAATAATTGATAAAACATAAAACTATGATAAGAAAAGTAACATTATCAGTAGTTCTTGCGATATCACTTCTATTTGCGACTACAAGTTGCGATAAGTTTCTAGATGTCAACAAGAATATAGACGCTCCTGATTATGTTGAGGGTTATCTCTATCTTGCAGGGATAATACAACAGTATCAGGGCATGTACTGGGATATCAGGGCACTGGGCCCGATGACCCAGATGATGGGCACATCATCCTACACAACTTTTGCAAGCCATTATTACTCGCCCGGCAGTGATGCCGCCGGTGAGATTTTCAGGGTTGTATACTGGCTGCAGGGGATGAATCTTGAGAACATGATTAACCAGTCGATCAATGAAGGGCAGTGGACACTGGCCGGAATTGGCCTCGCAATAAAGGCATACTCATGGGACCAGTTAACCAAATATCATGGCGAGCTTCCGGCAAAGCAGGCTTACGTACCCGGATTGTTGTCATTTGACTATGACTACCAGAATGTGATCTACGATATGATCCGTGAGTGGGCTTACAAGGCAATTGAGTATCTTGAAAAGGATGACCCGACAGGCTACGGAACCAAGATTTCTGCCAATGACTTCATCTATGGTGGTGACAAGGCAAAGTGGATCAAGTTCTCATACGGTGTTATTGTTCGTAACCTTGCTTCACTTACAAACAAGACGAATTTCAACACTGCATACGCTCAGGAATTGATAACTGCCGCCGGCAAGGCTCTGCAGACCACTGATGATGATGCCACGGTTAAGATTGCAGGAGGATCAGACGCTGCTCCGTTCGGTGCTTACAATAACTTCTGGGGCACCTTCAGGGCCAACCTTTCAAGGTCATACTGGCAGCATGAGTATGCTGTTCAGGTATTCACGGGTACAGTTCCAAAGTACAATGAAGCAACAGGCGACAAGCTGCCGGCTGCCGTTACAAACCCGTACTATCCCTACGAACTTGCCGACAAGCAGATCATTACTGATACAGTGAAGACGGTTCCCGGCCATTTTGACCCACGCGTTGCTGTGAAGCTTTCAACAACAGATGACCCGAATTTCAATTACATTGATATTGCTGACAGCGTCAAGAGGAGGAGGTACTACGGTGGAACCTTCACCGGGCTTACCGGACCGATAGGTACCGCTCCTTCCTACTTTGGCAGAAATGCAACCTCGGCATATGCAGGTGCAACTCATGACGGCAAAGGAAAATGGATTTACAGGGATGATGCCCCCTATATCCTGATGACTGCTGCAGAGATCAAATTCTGTCTTGCTGAAGCCTACTGGAAGCTTGGAGAGAAGATGAATGCATTCAACGCATTCAAGGATGGTGTAAAGGCAGATCTGGCTTTTACTGCAAAATACATCTCCCCGGGTGTTAAAGGCTCTCCCACCGGTGGTGACAAGATTACTGCCCCGATATTCAATCAGTTGGCTACAGCATACGCAGCTGGTCCATATGTTGACGGTCTGGCTTTTGATGATTTCTCGCTATCTCACATAATGATGCAGAAGTGGGTTGCCCTCTATCCGTGGGGTGCCCAGGAAGCATGGGTTGATATGCGTAAGTATCACTATGATGTCGCTTATACAGGCGAATATCCGACTACAGGCAATGGCTGGAGCCTGAGCCAGGTAGACCAGAAATGGGATTCAAATCCAACAAAGGTCTACAAGGGTCTCTATCTCGCGCCTGCCCAGGTTCAGGGAAGGAAAACCATCTATAATGCATTCAACGAAGGTTCACCTGCCTACAGGGTACGTCCGCGATATAACTCTGAATATATGTGGAACAAGCCGGGACTTGAAGCTCTTAAGCCAATCAGCGGAATGGCAAACAACTACCATACCTCCATTCCCTGGTTTGCATATCCCGGTAATATACCAGGCGTGAACTAGTTAAATCGTAAAAAACTATGAATATGAAAATCTACAGATATATTGGACTGGTTTTGCTGGTAGCCTTCTCTGTCTCTTGCGAGAAGAACGTAATTGAATATCAGACTGAGCCAATTACGAACATGGCGGAATTCCAGCTGCACTACTTCGTTCCTGTTACAGCTGTTGCAGCCAACAATATCACTAAAGTTGTAGTGAATGGGCAGCAGTACGCAAATCAGACCTCACCCCTGGCAACTTATAATGCCGTTCCAAGTGGTGCTGTCGGGAGATTCTATGCGGTAAGTCCCGGGACGGTGAACTTTAAGCTTTACCAGGGTGCTACCGGTGACAATCTGGTTTATGACCAGAATGTAACACTTACTGCAGGAAAGCAGAATATTTTTATCCATGACTTCAATCAACCTGCAATTGTCTTTGACAACGGTCACCCATACACGGCAAGGACTACAATGGATACTGATTCGATATGCTGGATTAAGTTCTATCATTTCCTCTACGAGACTGCAGGTGTGCCTAATGACACCAGAATCCAGTACCAGTATATTGATCCTGATTCAAATGAGTCAGTCAATATTGGCGGACCATTGTCATTTGGTCAGGCTACAGGCTGGGAACCGGTTAAGGTCAGAAAGGCAGTATTCAACTCATCAGGTTCAAGGCTTATTCAGCTTAGAATCAAGGTTGTTGATGCAGGCGGAAACATAACAGGTGACCTTCAGGTCAGAAATGCATCGGGTGTAATGGTTAACTACACTGGTTCTGCAACCCTCTTTATCGGTCGCAGGTACCATCATATCATGGCAGGCTACAGATCTGCCACACCGATTTCATCGGTAAGGGTCTTTACAGCACTTTAACAGTCAGACTGTGCTTTACAAAAGGCTGTCACATTTCAGTTGTGACAGCCTTTTGATTTTTTCCCTATCTTGAGTTTCGATTTGTCAAAATCAATAACCGCAACTAATGAAAAAACAATACGGATTTTTGCTGCTGCTTATAATTGTAATGGGACCGGCAGTAACTTCATGTAAAAGCAAGTCACAAGACACACTTAAGTTTGCATTTCTCACTGATATACATGTTATTCCCGGTTCGGTAAATGCTGAGATGCTCAGTTTGACCGTCGATGAGATTAATGGCTCCGATGCCGATCTGGTCATTATAACCGGTGACCTGACCAATGCAGGATCTGATGCTGAGCTTGAACTGACAAAGGACATACTTGACAGGCTGTTGAAACCCTATCTGATTATACCCGGCAACCATGAAACAAACTGGTCGGAGAGTGGGGGTCTTAAGATTACCGAGCTTTGGGGTGACGACAGGTTTTTGCATGAAAGAGGCAATTTCCTGCTTGCCGGTTTCAGTACCGGCCCTTACATGAAGATGAGCGATGGCCATGTAAAGAGGGAGGATCTTCAATGGTTAGCCAACGAGCTGAAAAGATACAAGGACAAATCGAAAAGACTCCTGGTCTTTGCTCATTACCCTCTTGCCGAAGGACTTGACAACTGGTTCGATGTAACAGATTTATTGAAGGGACATGATGCTCTCGCGGTCTTTTGCGGACACGGACACCGTCTTGGGCTCCATAACTTTGACGGAATTCCGGGCATAATGGGCCGTGCCCTGATGCAGGGAAATCCTCCTGTGGCCGGATACAATTTCGTTGAAGTCAGAAACGACTCACTGTTCGTTTCGGAGAAACTGCTTGGAAACGACTCTCTCAGGCTGGCAATCAAATTAAGTCTTCTCAACCCTCATGAGATCAATTCCCTTCCAATCTCTTCTCGTCCCGATTACAGTGTAAATGATACCTATTCCGGCGTTTTACCTTCATACACATGGAGCGATACCTCATCGATTCTTTCGGGTGTATGCCTTGTTGGAGACTCTTTGTTCGTTTACGCGAACTCGCTCGGTTGGATAAAGGCTGTGAATCCTTTCAGCAATAGCATAAAATGGCAGCGAAGATTCTCAGGTACCATCTTCTCCTCACCGGCTGTTGCAGGTGATGCTGTAGTATTTGGTTCACTTGATGGTAATATTTACGGTCTCGATATCAGGAGTGGAGATGTTCTATGGAGCGTTGATGCCGGTACTCCTGTGCTGGCTTCACCTCTTGCTGCGGGAATGGATATATATATCGGAGGAGGTAATGCAGCGTTCTACCGTATTGATGCTACCACCGGTGAGGTAATATGGCTATTTGACGGTATTGACGGACTTATACAGGGTAAACCGGCCCTGTCGGGCGATAATGTCATCTTCGGTGCGTGGGACAGGCATCTTTATAACCTTTCGGCAGAAACGGGTGATCTGAGGTGGAAGTGGAACAACGGAAGGGCCAATGAACTCTTTTCTCCCGGCAATATAGTCCCTGTTATCAGCTCCGGCAGGGTCTTTATCGTTGCTCCAGACAGGTTCATGACAGCTCTTGAAATAAGCTCAGGCAGTGAGGCCTGGCGTACTGCAAAACATCAGGTCAGGGAGTCGATGGGCATCTCACCCGACGGAAAAGAGATCTTTGCAAAACTGATGAATGATTCCATCGTTTCAGTGTCGTCCACAGCCAGGGGTGTACAGACACTATGGGCGGTATATGCTGGAATTGGCTATGATCATAATCCATGCCCGCTTCTTGCCAGTGATAAATACGTCATTGGTGCCACAAAGAACGGACTGGTAACCGCAATAGACAGAAAAACAATATCTGTAGCCTGGATGCACAAGGTGGGAAACTCATCGGTAAACAATCTTGTTTTCGATTCATCAGGCAATATATGGCTCTCATTACCTGAGGGAAAGGTAATCAGGCTGTCGATTAGTCAATAAGCAAATTAGCATATTCTCACATTCTCCTTATATTTGCCGAAACTGAGATAAATAAAAGCTTAAGATATGAGTAAAGTATTGCTTATCGGGGCCGGTGGAGTTGGAACTGTCGTAGCCCATAAGATGGCTTCCCAGCCAGAGATTTTTTCGGAGGTGCTTCTTGCCAGCCGTACAAAGTCAAAATGTGATGCGATTGCAGAGAGGATCGGAAGTGACAGGATAAAAACGGCCCGGGTCGATGCTGACAATGTTCCTGAACTGGTATCTATGATAAGGTCATTCAAACCTGACCTCGTCGTCAATGTTGCCTTGCCTTACCAGGACCTCCACATTATGGATGCCTGTCTTGAGACCGGGGTATCATATCTTGATACAGCCAACTATGAACCGCTTGAGGAGGCTAAATTCGAGTACAGCTGGCAGTGGGCTTATCAGGACAGATACCGTGATGCCGGAATAACAGCTATACTCGGATGCGGCTTTGACCCCGGAGTAACCAGTATCTTTACAGCCTATGCGGCTAAGCACCACTTTGATGAGATTCACTACCTCGATATTGTCGATTGCAATGCCGGTGATCATGGCAAAGCATTTGCCACCAATTTCAATCCCGAGATAAACATCAGGGAAGTGACCCAGAAGGGTAAGTTCTGGGAGAATGGCAAATGGGTATACACTGAGCCGCACGAAATTCATAAACCGCTTAACTATCCAGATATTGGCCCAAAGGAATCATACCTGATATACCATGAGGAACTGGAGTCGCTGGTGAAGAACTTTCCGACACTGAAAAGGGCAAGGTTCTGGATGACATTCGGACAGGAATACCTTACGCATCTAAGGGTAATACAGAATATTGGCATGGCTGGCATTGAGCCAGTGATGTTTGAAGGAAGGGAAATCGTTCCGATTCAGTTTCTGAAGGCGGTACTGCCTAATCCCGGAGACCTTGGAGAGAACTACAAGGGCTGGACCTCGATCGGTTGCCGCATCAGGGGCATTAAGGATGGCAGGGAGAAGACCTACTATATATACAATAACTGCAGCCATGAAGTGGCCTACCGCGAAACCGGCACCCAGGCCGTCAGCTATACAACAGGAGTGCCTGCGGCAATAGGTGCTATGATGTACCTTAAAGGCTTATGGAAGAAGCCCGGTGTATTCAATGTTGAGGAGTTCGATCCTGACCCGTTTATGGAACAACTTAACCTTCTTGGGCTTCCATGGGTGGAGTTGCATGATATTGACCTGGAACTCTGATGATTTCAGATGTCAGATTTTCGATATCAGATTTCAGAAACCAGGACGAGCGCAGCGCGCTCACGACCGAAGGGAGTAAAACATAAACGAGCATAATGGGTATAGATTACAGTAGGGTACCTTCTCCGTGTTATGTGATAGAGGAGAAGAGGTTGAGAAAGAATCTCTCACAGATAAGCCATATAGCCCGTGAGAGCGGTACAGAATTCATAGTGGCGTTTAAGGGCTTTGCCATGTGGAGCGTGTTTCCGATAATCAGGGAGTATATTTCAGGTGCTGCGGCAAGCAGTCTCAACGAGGCCAGGCTATGCTATGAGGAAATGAAGAGTCATGCGCATACCTATGCCCCTGTTTATGATGAAAAAGAGTTCGATGAAATTCTCAGCTACAGTTCGCACATTACATTTAATTCCCTCAACCAGTACAATAGGTTCTATCCCCGCATCAAGGCTTCCGCCAGTAAAGTCTCAGCTGGACTGAGGATCAACCCTGAGTTCTCTGAAATATCCCACGGCCTTTACAATCCGTGCAGCCCTGGCTCCCGACTGGGTATTACTGCTGAGAACCTGGGAGATTATCTGCCTGAAGGTATTGAAGGTCTTCATTTTCATGTGCTTCTTGAGTCAGATTCTTTCCTGCTTGAACGCACACTGAAGGTGGTGGAGGATAAATTTGGAAGGTTCTTCGGTGATATTAAGTGGCTGAATATGGGAGGAGGGCATCTGGTTACAAGAAAGGGATATGATACCTGCCATATGATAAAACTTCTGGATCAGTTCCGCAAAAAGCATGGCTTACAGATCATACTTGAGCCTGGAAGTGCATTTGGCTGGGAAACAGGAGAACTGGTGGCTACGGTTGAGGATATTGTTGAAAACGGCGGGGTTCGTACGGCAATGCTTAATGTCTCTTTTACTGCTCATATGCCCGACTGCCTTGAGATGCCCTACAAACCGGCGGTGTTGGGCGCCACCGACCCCATACCCGGTAAACCCACCTATCGTCTTGGTGGAAATTCCTGCCTGTCAGGAGATTTTATCGGTGACTGGTCTTTTGATAAAGAACTGAAACCAGGAGACAGGATTGTTTTTCTTGATATGATACACTATACGATGGTGAAGACAACTACATTCAATGGAGTGGCACATCCTTGCATAGGAATCTGGCAGAAAGACGATACCTGTCGCCTTGTAAGAGAATTCGGATATGAAGACTATCGTAACCGCTTATCGTAAAAAAGGTATCCGGTGTCCGGTGTCCGGTATCCGGTACCCGGTGCCCGGTTCTCTGCACCCTGAAACTTGCACCCTGAAACCCTTATCATGATCAGTAAAATCATAGTAGTAACCCTGTATGCGATTCTGGTTGTTTCGATCGGAATTTTCGGGATGATGAGAACCCGTACGTTCAAAGATTTCTTTCTGGCAGGAGGAAATGTAGGTCCCTGGCTGTCGGCATTTTCTTACGGAACAGCCTATTTTTCTGCAGTGCTTTTCATTGGCTTTGCCGGAAAGGTAGGGTGGGGGTTTGGCCTCTCAGGACTATGGATTGCTGTTGGCAATGCACTGGTAGGCGTGCTTGGTGTATGGGCGCTGCTGGGCTGGAGGATAAAAAAGATGTCACAGGAGTATGGTGTGGCCACCATGAGTGAATTCCTGGAGAAAAGGTATAACAGTCCGTTTCTGAAGATGTCTGCCGTACTTGTGATCTTCATCTTCATGATTCCCTATACGGCTTCCGTACTTATGGGTCTTTCCTATCTTTTCGAGATATCATTCAGGATGGAGTACTGGCTGGCGCTTACCATTATAGGGGTTTTCACTGCTACCTATATAATTTTGGGAGGGTATAAGTCCATGGCCATTATCGATATGATCTTTGGTATGATAATGGCTGTATCGGTAACCATATTGGTAATTGTGACCATCAACAAGGGCGGTGGATTGCCAAATATTGTCGGAACTCTGAAAACCATCAACCCAAAACTTACAGCACCGGTTGGACCTCCTGGGTTCTGGCCACTTTTTTCCCTCGTTTTTCTCACTACCGTCGCACCGTTTGCACTGCCTCAGCTGGTACAGAAGTTCTATGCCATAAGAGACAGGAGGTCGGTAAGGACAGGAATGATAGCATCGACACTTTTTGCACTGCTCATCGGCACAGTGGGATATTTTGTGGGTTCCACCACCAGGGTCTTCATTCAACCTGATAATCCCGACCACACTAATCTCTTCAGTTTTACTGAATCGGGAACCGCGATACCCGATTATGACAAGCTGATGCCCGAACTGCTTTCGAATATTATGCCCGGAGCCCTATCCCTGGTAATACTGGTATTGATTCTCTCTGCCAGCATGTCAACCCTTGCTGCCCTTGTTCTTATATCGAGCTCATCTGTGTCGAAGGATTTCTACGGCGGATTCATTAATAAAAATGCATCAGACTTTACCCTTACAAGATTAATGAGGATAATGAGCGCGGTTTTTGTTTTTCTTGCGGTACTGCTGGCCCTTGTTGAGTTTGATGTTATTGTTGAGATTCTCGGCATCTCGTGGGGAGCTATTGGTGCCTTCTTCCTGGGTCCGTTTGTATGGGGATTATTCAGCAGGCGCATTACCAGGCTGGCAGCCACAGTGGCAGGAATAGCTGGTCTCGCGGTTTGCCTGTTATTGTATATCAGCGGCCTGGGTATTGAAGGCCCCCTGTCATGGTATTACACTTCCCCCGGAGCCGGAACACTTGGCATGATAACCTCAATAACTCTTCCCCCATTAATCTCACTTCCCGGGTTTATCAGAGGTGCTGAGTGATAATATCAGGCTCAAAACTTTGCTCCAAGGCTGGCGTAAAGCCATGAAATACTACCCTTGCTCAGATGGCGATAGTTCAGGGAAGCAAAAAGACCCTTGTAAGGCTCGTATTCAAGTCCGGTAATAATGTAATGGGCTTTCGAGAGAGACACACTTTTGATGATATAGTCATGCCTGGCAAGAAAATGCCACCCCGGAGCAACCCTTATCGCTCCGTAGATTGAGATACCTTTAAGGTCGTGTAATTCATCATTCAGATGGTTGTTTACCATATTGGCTTCAAATCCAAGTCTCCACTCTTCAGTTTTGTATCCTGTGAAGAATGATATGGCATTTCGGGCCGGTTTACCTGTGGCTGCCATCTGGTCAGCATAAAACTTGAGAACTAAACCATCTGCCGGGTTCCACTCGATGTTGCCGGCATACTGCAGTCTGCCATCATCACCCTGGTTCCTGAATGGTCCGTTGCCATTGACAATGTTAAGGCTGGCTGCCAGAGAACTATGAGGCCTGATAGTTAAACGGGCACCAAAGTCGGCAGGAGAACCGAAGCGATAGAGTTCCTGAAAGGTGGTAGAGATATACCTGAAGCCCCAGAACCTGTCCTGATAGGTGAGGTATTGCTGATTCAGCAACTGCCCTGCCGAAATCTCGAGCCACGGGCTGACAAGGAAATCTACCTGTGCCATTTTTAGGAACCCGGTATAATCACTTCCCCTGAACCATGATACGATAAGGGTGTCGCCGGTCTTGTCCGTAACCGTAATGTCGCCCGTGGTACGATAGACATCATAGATAAGAGTTGCCCTGGCCTTATCACCCCACTCTGCCTTGTAGCCAAGAAGTGCGGTCGAGAGTTCAAATCCCCCGGAGGGAACAGCTTTATTGCCCGGACTGTACCAGAAGGCGGTAAAGATATTTGCAAACCACGAACTGCTTAATTCCGGCGTGTTTGATGCATTATCAGCCGGTTGCTGTGCAGATGCAATCTGACTGCCGCAATACAGCAGAATCATGGCAGCTGTTGCAAGAGTCCTTCTGAAGCGTTCAGTAGCAGGCATTACTATTTTGTGGCTGACCAGCGGGTGGTTGTCTTACCATCGTTGACGGTGCCTGTTATGCGGTTTCCTGAGATTATTCCCTTATAGGTTTTATCTCCGGCCTTAAAGGTAATATCGTAACCGCTTATTTTGCCGTCAATCGCGATTTCACCGGCTCCTGGCAGCCTTAATCCGCCTATTATCATCTGAAACTTCTGAAGAACAACAAGCTCTCCTCCAGATTCAAGCTTCCAGGTGCCTTCTGCCTTGGCAGGTACGATCCATAGATATGCCGTATTCCATGAAATATCTTCATCTTCAAGAACCACGGTCTCATCGGCCAGCCACTCACCCATGGTAAATGTATTTGATACCAGCCTGGTGCCAGGTTTCATCTCAAGAAGCTGCGGCCTCAGTCTAAGGTTAAGGTCAGTCAGCAGAAACATTGTTACCACTGTGGCTTTTGAAAAATCGTATTCAAAAAGGTCGGTATGTACGAACTGAGCCATCTCGGAGACACCCTCCTTTGCTGCATTCGCCTTTGACAGGTTTACCAGGTCGGGATTGTATTCAAGTCCAATGGCCTTAGTGCCTCTTTTGGCTGCTGTTATGACGGTACGACCGTCACCTGATCCGAGGTCAACAAGCAGGTCATTGGGAGTGACCTTTGCCATTTTAAGCATTGCATCAACCAGTTCCTGTGGTGTGGGAACCCATACCACATCTTTTCCGCCCTGGCCAACAACAGGTTGATAGTCATTAGTCTTGCCTTTAACTTGTGCATGGGTGTTAACCGGTAGAGTAACTCCAAACACTAACAACAGGACAATGAAAATTGAATATCTCTTTTTCATCTTGCAACTATTTTTAGTTAATAGATTTTGATAATTAGAAACGCAAGTTACAACCTTATCTGCAAAATCAAAAACGGCGATGAATAAGAGTCAGGCATAACTCTGAACTGATCAGCCGGGAATAGAACACCTGGCCTGTTAATAAACCATTAATCCGGCGATTTAGAACCTGTTATGTAAGGACAATTGAAGTTTGTCAAAATCCTGTCTGTTTTTTAAATTTTCCGAATGATTGTTTCTATATTGTATTAGTTTCCACAAATATTGATCTTTCATGAAACCAGGACTCACATTATTTGCATTTTTCGCATTATCCTTTTGTTTAATGCAGGCACAGGTGCCTCAGGGCTTCAACTATCAGGCTGTTGCTCTTGACGCAAACGGACTACCTCTACAGTCAACAACCCTTCCTGTCAGGATAGGCATTACCACTGATCCCGGCGGCACCAACTTTCTGTGGGAGGAGCAACATAGCTCCGTAGTAACAAACATTCAGGGACTTTTCTCCCTTGTATTCGGCAACCCTTCAGCCACCAAGACAGACGGTACGGCAGCCTCTTTTTCACAGATAAACTGGTCGGCCACACCATTGTATATCAGAACCAGGATTTTCTACAATGGTGATTGGCAGAACATGGGAGGCACACAATTATGGTCAGTTCCATATTCAATGGTAGCCGGCAGGTCGACCGAGTTTGACAGCTTCTTTACCTTCAACGGAGATACAATTATCATTAAGAATCCTGTGAGCATCGGCCCGGGAGATGCACGGAAGGCAATACTTGCCGTTACAGGAAGGGATGATGATTCTGAAGATCCACTTTTTGAGGTCAGACGCCGTGACGGGCAGCCTGTTTTTTCTGTTTACAGTGAGGGTGTAAGGGTTTATGTTGGAGAGGGAAGCAGCAAGGCTTCCAAGGGCGGATTCGCCGTCGGAAGCTTCGAGGAATCTAAGGGAATAAGGGATCTGCTTATAGTAAACCGTGATAGTGTCAGGGTGTATATCGATAACAACGACAATAAAGCTATTAAGGGTGGATTTGCTGTTGGCAGTTTTGAGGAGAGTAAGGCCAGAATTCAGGATTATCTCAGAATAAGCCATGACAGTATCAGAATGTACATCGATGATAATCCTGGCAAGGCAATCAAGGGTGGATTTGCTGTCGGATCGTTTGAGGAGTCAAAGAGAATCGGTAGCAGTTATTTCGATATACTTCCTGTTTCAACCACCACTGTCAATCCGAGTGAACCCAGAATATTGTGGTACCCGCTGAAGAATGCCTTCCTGGCAGGTCAGGTGCTGATAAAAGATCCTGAGGGAGTTGGTTTGAACTCTCTTTCAATAGGTTATGAGACATCCGCGCAGGGTGAGTACTCACAGGCTCTTGGCTACAGGTCCTCCGCACTGAAGATCAATTCTACCGCAATAGGAAAGCATGCAAAAGCCGATGGCAATAACTCATTTGCACTTGGTGACTCTGCCATTGTTACAGGAGATGATGCCTATGCTATCGGAGCCGGAGCAAGAGCAACGGGCAGGGGCTCATTTGCAATCGGCTCGAAAGACAGGTTGTTCGGCGATAATTTCATTCTCTCCACATCTGCGACAGGTGATCTCTCGATGGCATCAGGACTTAATGCCAAGGCCATAGGCAATGAATCGTATGCTTCAGGGATAGACGTTACTGCCACAGGGGAATACTCGGTAGCGATCGGAAGATCAGCACATGCCCAGGAGTTATTATCGATGGCTATTGGTGGTACAGCAAGCGGCATGGGTTCGCTCTCGATAAAGGGAAATGCAATAGGAATGAGTTCATTGTCAATTATGGGAGGAACGGCAAGCGGATGGCAGTCAACCTCAATTTCAGGAGGGGAGGCGTCAGGTGACTATTCGCTGGCAATTGGTAACAGCACTGCAGCAACAGGCAACTATTCAGTTGCAGTTGGTGGCAACATAACGGCTCAGGCGTACGGTAGCTTCGTAACCGGATACTATAATGTCATTGAAGGTGATGCAACCACATCAATCGCAACAGATCCATTGTTTGTAATAGGCAACGGAACCTTCCTGAGCCGTTCAAATGCCCTTACTGTACTGAAGAACGGAAGGGTAGCAATCGGGCATAACCAACCAACACAGATGCTTGATATCAACGGACAGATACGAATCAGGGGGGGTAGCCCGGCAGCCGGAAGAGTTCTTACATCTTCAGCTGATGGCACTGCTACCTGGGCCGCAATTACCGTACCGGGTCATACACATGCAGCGACTGACATCACTTCAGGTACTCTGACAGTAGCACGTGGCGGTACCGGTCAGACGACACTCACATCAGGAAAGGTCCTGGTAGGGGCAGGAACGGGAGGTGTATTATCTCCCTCTGACCTTCACTGGGACAACACCAACAACAGGCTTGGTTTGGGAACTGCGGCGCCTGCCGATAACATGCACATTGCAAGCGCCTCAGGCCCTGTTAAGATCAGAATGCAGGGCAGCAGCTCAAACTCAAGCATTGAATTCAGAACCGGCGCAACCTATGTAGGAGCTTTCGGCGCCAATCATGCTGACAACTATATCTTCATTTACACTACCGATAACGTTTCATTCAGAAATGGCAGAGTAGGAATCGGCAATACGAATCCTGTGGAGAAACTTGACATAACAAATGGCAATGGACGGGTTGGCGTCGGATATCAATGGTTGACCTCCTCAGATGCCCGCTATAAGACCAACGTTACTAACCTTGCAGGAGTGCTTGATAAGGTTGCCCTTCTGCGCGGAGTTCGTTATGACATTGCCGGAGAGCCTGATATCAGGACCGGGATGGGAAGACACATCGGTTTCATCGCCCAGGAGCTGGAACTAATATATCCTGAGCTGGTTGTAACCGACCAGGATGGCTATAAGGCTGTCGCCTATGATAAAATGACTGCAATTCTGGTTGAAGCGGTCAAGGAGCAGCAGAAGGAGATAGAGGCTTACAGGAGCAGTGTTGAAGCCCTGCAGTCTGAGGTCGAATTGATGAGAAGTGAATTGTCTGCTATCAGGCAGTTACTGACGAACGGACAAAAATAGAGTTTTTACTACTAACCATTAACGCCATGATCATGAGAATTTTAACGACATTGCTTATATTAGCTGTTATATCTGTATCAACAATCGCCCAGAGAACCTCAGAAAGAATTGTACCATTAAGGGACAAGGCATATCGTGTGGCGGTGCTTTCCTATGTACACGAGACATGCACCTTCTGTCCCGATCCTGCCGGTCTCGATGCTTGGCTTAGCTCAGGTCAGCCAACCAACAGGCTTCTTAGGGGTGGTGATGGTGATGGTTATATAAGCGGTTTTGAAGACAGGATGGTTGCCTACGGCGGGGTTGAGATTGTTGGCATAACATCGCCTTCTGGAATGCCTGTGGGTGGATCATCACGAAGCTGGAACTCATGGGAATCATGGGTATACTTCACTGACCTGATGAAGAAGGATCTTATTGAAAAGGGGCCGTTCGGGGGTGTCCATCTGGCCCTCCACGGTTCGATGGCAGTTGTCGGAGTAGCCAGACCCGAGGCGGAACTTGCCAGGATGGTAAGATCTATATGCGGGCCCGGTACTATAATAACGGTTTCTCTTGACCTGCATGCCTGCGTTGATTCAGAGCTTGTCGGTCCTGCCGCCGCAGATGCAGTTTTTGCTACAAAGAGATTTCCACATTATGACACCGGACTCATGGGTCAGTATGCAGCAGATGTGATGATAAGGGCCATGATGGGAACCTATAAGCCGGTTGTCGCTACAAGGAAACCCGGTGTTATCACGCCAAGCTTCTTTCAGGGAACCGCACGCTATCCGGCAAAGGAGATAATGGAACGCGCAAGAATATGGGAATCAAGGGCAAAGGACGTTTATGTCTCTGTTAACTTTGGATTCGCCTATGCTGATGTGCCCGACAACGGAGCCTCAATATTCGTCGTTACAAACGGCGATCAGGAACTGGCAGACGAGATAGCCGATGATATGAACAGATTTTTCTGGGACCACAGAGAAGATTTTGTGTTCAAGGAGATATTCGACACCGAACAGGGTGTAAATCACGCACTGGAGGCCGTTGCCAAAGGCCGCACTCCGGTTGTAATAGCCGATGGCTGCGACCGTACAGGTGGTGCAACCTATATTACCAATGAACTTATAAAGAGGGGAGCATCAAATTTTTGCATCGGAACTCTTACCGATCCTGAGTTTATTGATTTGGTAAGGGACAGGAAGCTTAAAACAGGTGATCGCACAGGTCCGGTTTCAGTGGGAGGTACAACAGATATCTTCTCTGGTGAACCGGTAAGGCTGAACGATGCAGTCATTGAATTCATGAATAACAGCAGCGTCGTTCTCTTATTTGGAAATAATAACAGGATTGTAGTCTCAAGAACCCTGGTTCAGGTTACCGATCCGGGCTGGCATTCAAGGTTTGGCATCGACTTCAGTAAACTTGATATCGTAGTCCATAAAACCAGGGTCCATTTCTTCAGGGGTTATTATGAAACCGGAATTGCAGGAGACAACTATAAGGGTACTATTGTCAAGATTGAGGTACCGAGCTGGGGACCAGCAGATATCACCAGGATTAAGTATGTCAACGGAGGTCAGTATCTCTATCCACTCGATATGAACAGGGAAATGGGCCATGTGTGGGACAGACCATATATCGGTGACAAGGACATGGTTTATCAGACGGGAGAAGGATTGGTTCTGAAGAAGTAGACAAGGTACAGGGTGCAGGGTACAGGTTGCAGGTTGCAGGTTGCAGGGTTGCTCCCGTTCGGTCGCAGGCTCGTCCGGCAAGCCGGTCTCGGTTCAGTTATCAGCTGATAACGCCAGAACCTATTAGTTCCTCTCCGTCATACCAGGCGGCGAACTGTCCGGCCGTGATTCCCCGCTGCAAGTCGCGGAAAATCATGTAAAGGCCTTTCTCCCTGCGATATAGTCTTGCTTCCTGAAGTGCCTGACGGTATCTAATCCTGACAAGGAAATCACGTACCTCTCCCGGCCTTATCTCCATATCCGGCCTGATGTAATGTATTTCATCAGATCTTATGAACAGACCCTGCCGGTTAAGAGCCGGATGGGAGTGACCCTCACCAACGAAAACATAGTTATTGGCAGTATCAGTAGCAACAACAAACAGAGGCTCCCTGTAGCCTCCGATATTGAGTCCCTTGCGTTGTCCTATTGTGTAGAAATGGGCCCCACGGTGAAAACCTATTTTTCTTCCTCCTTCAGAAGAGAGAGGTGTAGGTGTACAGAGAGCAGATAATATCTGATCCTGGGCGTCGGCCTCAGGATATTCCTCTAGTTTTAACGGAGTTAGATCGGAGGCATCGATTTCAATAATATCTCCTGTTTTTGCCTCGAGTTTTTGCTGAAGGAATGTCGGCAGATCAACCTTGCCGACGAAACAGATACCCTGAGAGTCCTTTCGCTGTGCCGTTGGCAGTGACAGCTCGGTTGCGATTCTGCGAACCTCTGGTTTTGTAAGGTTACCAATCGGAAACAGTGCCGATGCAAGTTGACTCTGGCTTATCTGGCAAAGGAAATAGCTCTGGTCCTTGTTTTTATCCTTTCCAGCCAGAAGCCTGTAAATCATTTCCTTCCCTGATGCAGCGGTGGTCTCTTTCCTGCAGTAGTGACCTGTAGCCACTAATTCTGCCCCGATATCCCTGGCAGCCTCTGCGAATGAGTCGAATTTGATCTCCCTGTTGCACAGTATGTCAGGATTGGGTGTACGGCCTTTTTCATATTCCGAGAACATGTAGTCGACCACCCTCTTTCTGTAAGGTTCGCTCAGGTCTACAAAATGGAATGGAATATCGAGTCTCTTTGCCACCATCTCCGCAAACATCATGTCGTCCTCCCAATGGCATTCACTCTGCAGCAATCCGGTAGTGTCGTGCCAGTTCCTCATAAAGAGGGCACTAACCCTGTAACCCTGTTCCTTCAGGATGTATGCGGCAACACTCGAGTCGACCCCACCGGAAAGCCCTATTACAACATGTTTTTTCACGACACAAAGATAAGGCTGATATCTGATATCTGATATCTGATATCGTTAATCTGACATCTGAAATCCCCTGATTTTCTCCTCTGTAAGCCGGTATACCACCCACTCGTCCATTGGCACTGCCCCAAGCTGTTCGTAGAACTTAATCGCCGGGTTCCATTTCAACACCCACCATTCCATTCTCCCGCAGTTTCTCTCACGGGCAATTCTGATGCAATACTCCATCAGAGCCTTTCCGATTCCCTTCTTCCTGTACTCGGGTTTCACGTATAGGTCTTCAAGGTATAAGCCTGGTCTGCCGACAAATGTTGAAAAGTTATGAAACCAGAGCGCGAATCCAACTTCTTTCCCCTCCTCAATCGCAAATACCACCTCGGCAGCCGGTTTTTCTCCAAAAAGGCTCTCCTCGAGAATATCTGTAGTGGCTGTCACTTCATTGCTCAGTTGCTCATATTCGGCAAGCTCCCTGATAAATGAGAGTATCAGGGGGATATCCTCTTTTGTTGCAAGCCTGAATTCCGTTTTCATCATATTTTCTTTTATGGTTAAAAACTAAAAGTAAAAAATATTCCCGCATCCCGCTTTCAACATATTAAAATCGGTATTTTTATAAACCCATGAATCAGGGCAGGATAATAAAATACACGGCATCGGCAGGATCAGGCAAGACCTATACGCTTACGGGTGAATATCTGTTGCGTCTCTTTTCCAATCCTTCATCATACCGCAGAATACTGGCTGTTACCTTCACCAACAAAGCAGCGGCAGAGATGAAGGTCCGCATACTCGAGGAGCTTTCATCACTCGCAGGCGGGAGAGATACCGGGATGCTCACCTTTATTCAGACAAACACGGGACTTCCGCCTGAAATAATAAGGAAGCGGGCAGCCAGCCTGCTTTCATCTATCTTGTCAGACTATTCGAGGTTCTCGGTCGGAACAATTGACAGTTTCTTCCAGAGAGTTTTCAGGGCATTTGCCAGGGAGATAGGTCTTCAGGCAAATTTCAATATACATATCGACTTTAGCCTGGTGTTGCACGAAACCATCGAGGATCTTATTAATAACCTTAACCATAATGAGGAGCTTAGAAAGTGGCTGGTAAGATATGCCGGGGCTCTCTTCACGGAAGGCAAGCATATTGACCTGGCCGGCTCAGTATATAAACTTTCAAAAACCATTTTCAGCGAGAAATACAAGCTTCTGTCTCCGGAGGTAAAGCAGAAATTATCCGATATGACCCGGATAGAGAGGTTTGTTTGTGAGATGGAGGAATTGTCTGAAAACTTCATTTCAAAATTGAAGCAAGGAGGTGAGCAAGGGGTTGCCATACTGGAAAAGAACGGGGCTGAGGACTCTATGCTCAGTGGGGGGAGTAAAGGCATAGGAAGGTATCTTCGCATAATTGCATCGGGGGAGATAAAGAAACCCAATGCTCTTGTGGTCAAGTCATTGGCAGAAAACAAATGGCATAGTTCGAAAGGTCCATACCGACAGGTCGATGCAGCCCTTGACGACGGCCTTGCAGAGACTGTATCTTCGGTACTGGCAATGTTTGAGTCTGACTATTCAGACTACATGACGGCCCAGATTATACTGCGTAATATCTACATGGCTGCCATATTGAGTGATGTAGTGAAGGTCCTCAGAGAACGTACCAATTCCGAGAACAGCTTTGTGCTGGCTGATACAGGCGATCTTCTTATGCAGGTAATAGGAAATGATCAGACACCGTTCATTTATGAAAAGACAGGTAATGAGTACGATGTATTCATGATTGATGAGTTCCAGGACACGTCGATGATTCAGTACATGAACTTCAGGCCACTGATTGAGAATTGCCTCGCGCAGGGGAGCGATACACTCGTGGTTGGCGATATAAAGCAGTCGATATACAGGTGGCGGAATGGAGACTGGTCTATACTTGGACATCTCCTTGAAAGTGATTTTGGCAGTGACAGAGTCGAAGGACGTGCACTTATGACAAACTGGCGGTCGCTTCCTGAGATAGTAAGGTTTAACAACTGCCTCTTTTCGGTTCTGCCGGCCATGATAGAGGAAGAACTTACAAAAAGTCAGGGTGGCGATGATGGTGTTAAACCCGGATTACCATTTAGTCTTAAGGAGATATACAGTGATATTGTCCAGTCAGTTCCTGAAGGTCGTGAAGGCGGATACGTCAGATTTGCCTTTATGGTTTCAGACGATGAGGGTAAGGCAGAGGATAAAATTCTGGAGCAATTGCCCCGAATAATAATGGATTGCCAGGATGATGGTTATTCAGCTTCAGATATCGGTATTCTGGTACGCAGAAAAGAGGAGGGTACCGCTATTGTGGAACATCTGACACGCTATAGTGAGTCTCTTTCGAAGGAAGAGTCAGCACGCTATAACTTCAATATGCTGTCAGGCGAATCGTTGCTGGTTGGAAGTTCGCCTGCTGTATGTTTTATAGTATCGGTAATGGTCAGGTTAACCGATAGCAGAAACCAGCTTAACAGGGGTGAAATGCTTAGGTACTATCTGCTTGCCATGAGGCCTGGTTTTCTTCAGATGGAAGATATAAACCTTGCAAGGCTTGAAGAGGCTGAGGAGATATTCTATCCTGATGGCTTCAGGGAGTTTATGCTGTCGGCAGGAGCAAAACCTATATTTACCCTAAGTGAGGAGATAATAGATTTCTTTGGTCTTAACAGGGGCGAGCCCGACATGGCTTCGATCATCTACTTTCAGGATCAGGTTATGGAGTTTATGACACGAAGGGGGTCTCATCTTCGTGCTTTCACGGAGTGGTGGCTTGGCAAGGGAAGGGAGAATAGTGTGGTTCTCTCAGGCGAACAGGATGCGATAAACATAATGACAATCCACAAGGCCAAGGGGTTGCAGTTCAAGATTGTGCTGATACCTTTCATTTCATGGGGTTTCGATCAGATGAGCGAAAACCTGATCTGGGTTGTTCCGGGTGGCGAACCCTTCAGCGACGCAGGTGCCTTTCCGGTAGCCTATACCCAGTCATTAAAGATGACGATATTCAGCGAGGACTATTATCATGAAAGAACATCGTCATTCCTTGATAACCTGAACCTGATGTACGTTGCATTTACAAGGGCTGTGGAAAGATTGTACGGATTTGGCTACCCGAGGAACCGTAATGATGCCGGATCAATCCTGAGGGAAGCATTCATGGCAAATGATCAGCCGAATGACAATGAGATACTCAGGTCAAACTTCAACAGTGATACAGGAGTGCTGGAGATTGGCAGCAAGGGTAAAAACATCAATAAAAGGACCGGTGACTCACTTCTTGCATCGGGGTATCCTGTGGTCAGGGATGACAAGAGACTCAAATTAAGATTATACGGAAGAGATCTGCTCAGGATGGAGAAGGGTGACCTCAGGTCACGTATCTATTATGGTACTGTACTGCATGATATCCTGGGAAGGGTAAGGTACCGCAACGATATAAATGATGCTGTTACCAGGGCAGTCGAAGAAGGTTACATCAATTCTTCTGCAGCTGATGATATTAAGGCCAGGCTTTCAACGATGGTATCACATCCCGATGTAGCTGAGTGGTTCGACGATGATGTGATAGTGATGACCGAGCCTGATATTCTGACAGGAGAGGGAGATATAAGGCGACCCGACAGGGTGGTGATAAAGGATGGAAAGGCTACTGTTATAGATTATAAATTCGGGGAGGAGAGGAGTGAGCATCTGAGACAGATGAGAACCTATCGTGATCTTCTGATTGGAATGGGATATGAAGTAAGTGCTGCATGCCTGTGGTATGTGGAGAGTGATAAGGTGGTAACCGTATGAAGATGAGCAGTGAACATATCTACCCATGGGGAGACAACCGCCGATTTAACTCCTACTCTGCTCATATACGCAGGCACTTTGGCGGGAGGGTACAGAAGGTGAGCATCGATGCCGGGTTTACCTGTCCGAACCGTGACGGATCAAAAGGCTCAGGTGGGTGCACATACTGCAATAATAATGCTTTTAACCCTTCATACTGTACACCCCGCAAGAGCATAGCGGCGCAGATTGCTGAGGGGGTTGAGTTCCATCTTAAGCGCTACAGAAGGGCGGAAGGATATCTGGCATATTTTCAGGCTTACTCAAATACATATGCTCCTGTTGAGCAGCTTGAGGAGATGTATCTTGAGGCGCTGGCATTTCCCGGAATAAAGGGCCTGGTAATCGGTACAAGGCCCGATTGCATTGATGATTCTGTTATCGGACTTCTGAGGAGGATTGCAGATGAGTATTACCTGATAATAGAGTTTGGAATTGAATCTTGTTATGATAAGACCCTTGAACGGATAAACAGGGGCCATAGCTTTGCAGAATCGACAGAGGCGATTAAAAGAACCGCAGCTGCAGGATTGCAGACCGGGGCCCATTTTATCTTCGGTCTCCCCGGTGAGTCGCGAAAGGAGATGCTTGGTTCCGCCGATATTATTTCGGGACTGCCACTCACATCGGTTAAGTTTCACCAGTTGCAAATAATAAGGGACACAGAAATGGAGACGGAGTACAATGAAGATCCTTCTGCTTTTGAAATGTTCTCGTTTGACGAGTATATGGAGTTCTTCATTGACTTTCTCGAGAGGCTGAATCCTGCTATAATTGTAGAACGCTTTACGGGTGAAGCCCCTCCTCACATGGTGGTTGCCCCCAGGTGGGGAAAGAAGCGTACAGATCAGATAATGAATATCTTCGAGAAGAGACTCAATGAAAGGGATACCTGGCAGGGGAGGTTATTTCCTTCTGGAAATGCAAAGAGGGAAGGAGGTTTCAGGTGATCTATTTTCTTGAGCAGGTTGCACGTCAGTTGAATGAAGGCTTTGGTGAAAGCCTTAACCGTCAATGCCTGGTATTTCCAAACCGCAGGGCAGGGGTTTTTCTGATGAAATACCTGGCCGGTAACGCCGGTAAGCCTTTGTGGGCCCCCCGAACAATGACTATAAATGAGTTATTTACAGAATGTTCAGGAATGAAGGTGGCATCGGTTGAGAGGCTGGTTTTTGAGATGTACAAAATCTACAGGGAGCTTTCGGGTCGTGCTGAACCTTTCGATAATTTCTATTTCTGGGGCGAGATGCTTCTTAATGACTTTGATGACATAGACAAGTATCTTGTTGATGCTGAAGCCCTCTTTACCAATATCTCTGACCTTCACCATATAGATGAGAAGTTCGGCAGTCTGACCGATGAGCAGATGGCTATTATAAGGCAATTCATCAGTAACTTCAGGGCAGGGTCAGAAAGTGATCAGAAGCGCGACTTTGAATTTACCTGGTCGGTTTTGTGGCCTCTGTACAGAAGATTCGGGGAGGGTCTCAGGCAGAAGGGCATAGCCTACGAGGGAATGATTTTCAGAGATGTTGTCAGAGGCATTGATAAGAGCCCCCATGAAATAGTGAAATCTTTTGATCAGTTCCATTTCATAGGATTCAATGCACTGAATGAGTGTGAAAAGAGGCTGATGCATTATCTGAGGTCGGAGGGCAGGGCCCGGTTCTATTGGGACTATCACGATTCTCCCTTTTACCGTGAAGACCCTGGCTCACATCTTTTCATCAACTCAAATATCAGGGAGTTCGGGCAGAACCTTGAAGATATCAGTCAACAGTATTCATCCCGGGACAGTTATTCGAACTCTCAAGTTCCCAGAATCAGAATCATAGATATCCCCTCCGATGCCGGCCAGGCTAAGGTGCTTCCGACACTTCTGCAGGAAATGTGTTCAGAGACTGATACCGGCGAACACCATAGAACGGCAGTAATACTGGCTGATGAGACCCTGCTGCCGGCGGTAGTCTCTTCAATACCCCCTGAAATCAGGGATATTAACATTACAATGGGATACCCGTTCAGCATGACCTCAGTATACTCATTGCTCAAGGCACTGCTGGATATACAGGACAGGCCCTACCGTCATGACGGATCATGGCTGCTGGACCATCGCAAGGTAATACCCGTACTTACGAATCCGCTTATTGCCAGGGTGGCCGGTGATGAGGCAACAGCCAGTGCATCCTCTCTTACAGAAAGGAACCTGACGATGGTCCCCATTGCCTCCTTTAAGGAGAGTACCTTTCTCTCTTCATTGTTCATGATTGCATCTGATGCTCCATCATTGCTTGAGTACCTTCACGGTGTGCTTATGGCAATATCAACAGCCCTTGACTCGCGAAACAGGGAGGACGATGAAGAACTTCCGGGTGATCCATTGACTCCTGAATTCATTTTCAGGGCTTCAAACGCCCTCAACAGGCTTGAATACCTGCTTAAAGATCCTTCGGTATTGATTTCCAGGGAGATGTTTATCAGGCTTGCCGATAAGGTTTTCCGTGAGATAAGGGTGCCGTTCAGGGGAGAACCGCTCAAGGGACTGCAGGTAATGGGTCTGCTTGAGTCCCGTGCCCTTGACTTTGACAACATCATTATTCTCTCGGCCAATGAGGGTGTTCTTCCCAGATCCTATTATGGTTCATCGTATATTCCCTATAGTTTGCGTGAAGCATTCAGGTTACCCACCATAGCCCATAGTGACTCGATTTATTCATACTACTTCACAAGGCTGCTGACCCGTGTCAGAAACATCAGCTTCGTCTATAATTCATCGTCGGAGGGATTACGCACGGGGGAGATGAGCAGGTTTCTACTGAGACTGAAATTTTCGGGTAATTTCAGGCCTGAGTTCAGATCGGCATTTCTTCGAATGAATCAGCGTACAGGTGTACCTGAAAAGCATGAAAGAAATCAGGCAGATATTGAAGCACTTGAGAAAAGATACTTATCAGGGGAAACTGCCGTTTCGCTGTCACCAAGCGCAATAAACACCTGGCTGAACTGCAGGATGAAGTTCTACTACTCATATGTATGCGGCATCCGCGAACCCGATCGCATTACTACCGGCATCGACCCTGCAAGATTTGGAACGATACTTCATGAGGTGGTCTCGCGCATTTATTACCCATACAGGAACCAGGTTGTCACAGCCGATATTATAAAGCACCTCAGGCGTATTCACCAGTCAGACAGTCAAATCATAAACGATGTTCTCGATAAGTTCTGGTATGGCGGAACCAAAACTCCGGTTACCGGTACAGGGCTCATTACTGCCGACATTACCGGTATGTTTCTGAGAAGGTTGCTTGATATTGACATCAGACTGTCGCCTTTCACCATCATTGACCTGGAAGAGTCTTTTTCAACAGAAATGGAGATAAGGCATGGTGGCAAACCAAGGAGGATATCGCTGGGAGGAAAGATCGACAGGATAGATGAAAGGGGAGGCATAAAAAGACTCATTGATTATAAAACAGGAAAGGCAGAGCTTATTGTACCTGTTCTGGGGGATCTTTTTGACCCTGAGTCAGGCAAAACGAATGATGCGGTTGTGCAGACAATGATATACTGTGTTGTGATGGAAGACAAGACCGGATATGGCAGGCTAAGGCCGGTGATATATGGTTTGCGCAGTGCAGTCAGTGATGGATTTGATGACAGGATAGAGGTTGAGGGTGAGCCTGTTGAAGATTTCAGTACTATTTCAGGCAGGTTTAAGGAGATGCTATCGGGTGTTGTATCTGAAATATTTGCCCCTGATGTTCCATTTACCATGACAACCGTTAAGGAGCGTTGCAGTTATTGCCCTTACAGCAGGCTGTGCCAGAGATAACCGATTACTGAATTCCGGATATCGAAGTGTCTGCAATATCTCTGAAAAAAATTAGTAATTTAGTAAGGCATTTATCGTAAACGATTTATGATCAAAAGTAAGAAGATTCCAATCATCGACTCTCTGATCATGCTTTCAGAGTATGCACGCACACGGATAGTCGAGCAAATCAAATCAGTAGCCTTCATTATCATTTACCTGGTAGTCTTTCAGCGGTTTATTCTTGGGGTTTCACTTTCCAATGCCTTGTTGATTGCCGGAGGTATTACGATGGTGGTATTTGGTCTTGCATTCTTCCTCGAGGGCCTGATACTGGGCCTTATGCCACTGGGAGAGAGGGTTGGCACCAAGCTGCCCACAAAAGCTGGTATATTTATTATTGCTGCTTTCGGGCTTCTGCTTGGTTTCGGTGCAACCCTGGCGGAACCTGCCATCAGTTCGTTGCGCCTGGCTGGCTCTTCAGTCACTGCGTGGGACTCACCGCTACTTTATATGATGCTTGAGAGGAAAACCGAGTTGCTGGTGCTCTTTGTTGGAATCGGAGTAGGAGTGGCAGTTGCCCTGGGTATGTTCAGGTTTTACTACAACTACTCAATCAAGCCTTTCATTTTCATATTGATTCCGTTGGTGCTGCTACTCTCGGTGTTTCTGAATTTTGATGATAATCTCCAGAAGATAATTGGTTTGGCGTGGGATTCAGGAGCAGTTACAACCGGTGCAGTCACCGTACCACTGGTACTGGCGCTTGGCATAGGAGTATCGCGCGCCTCAAACAAAGGAACAGGATCGGCAAGCGGATTTGGGATTATCCTTCTTGCATCTCTGTTTCCAATTCTAAGTGTTTTATTACTCGGTACTGTACTCAACACAAAAGCGCCTGAAGCAACGACAGAGGCTGAATTCTTTTCTCCTGCATACCGTGAGAAAGCACTTTTTCTCTTTGATAATGAAGAATCGCTTCTTAAGCATGCCTTTACCCATGGCTCTGAGATAGCAAGAAAGTCTTACTTCGAATCTGAAGATGACTACTATACGACCCTAATTGCACTGGGCTCCGATCATGCCAGGAGACAAGAACTCCTGGGAGGCATGACTCTTTCAGGATGGATGGTTCGTAAAGCTTCTGATGACGAGAGGTATTATCTGAGGGATTTCGAATCAGGCGAAAGAACGCATACTCCGGGAATTTCAATACCGGAAGTTCTCAATCAGGAGTTTATGGGCGGAATAAGGGCAGTGATTCCCCTGTCGCTGCTCCTGTTGATTGTACTTCTTGGCTTCCTCAGGGAGAAACTAAGATATAAGGATGAAGTTGCCCTGGGACTTATATTTACCCTGATAGGGATGACCCTTCTGACAGCAGGCATCAGGCTCGGACTGGCAACCCTGGGAGGTGAAGTAGGCTCGCAGTTGCCAAGGGCATTTGCAAGTGAGGCAAAGTATATAGACAGATTAGTGATACCTGACTTCGATAAATCACTTGTTTATGAAGTGATAGCAAAGGATGGAACAAGGCAGGAATACTTCAATATGATCGAAGATGATAAACTTAAGCCGGTAAGGTTCTTTCCCCAAAGGCTTGATGAAGCCTCCGGCACCTATGATCATGTGATAACCCAGAATCCGCTCTTCAGAAGCAAACTCTCATCCCTTGGAATTATCCTGGTACTGCTGTTCGCCTTTGGTATGGGTTACGGTGCAACAATGGCTGAACCTGCATTGAATGCACTCGGTATAACTGTTGAAGGACTGACAGTGGGAAATATCAAGCGTGTACAGATTGTACAGGTGGTTTCTGTAGGTGTTGGTGTCGGGATACTGCTTGGCCTCACAAGGATACTATTTGATATACCGCTGATCTGGCTGATTCTGCCACCATACGTCCTGCTCATCCCTCTTACCTGGTTGAGTGAAGAGGAGTTTACGGCTATCGCCTGGGATAGTGGTGGTGTGACAACGGGCCCTGTTACTGTGCCACTGGTATTGGCCATGGGTCTTAGCATCGGTGGTGAGCTAAATATTGTTGATGGATTCGGGGTTCTGGCATTGGCATCAGTATTCCCTATAATTACAGTTTTGGTATTCGGCCTGATTGCACAGGCAAAACAGAAACGGTCACTCTCTGTAACTGCTAATGATGACTCAAATGAATAGTGAATCGACGAATAAGGAGAGGGTTTTCTCCCCATCAAGGACGGTTTGGAGAAAGCAGATGGCCAAGGGAATCTACACACCTCACAGGGCAAGCCGTATTACCTGCGTTATAAACCACCTTTTAACAAACAAGGTGGCCAGTCTGCTTCTGAGACTCGATATAAAAGCCACTATAGAAAATGGTCGCTTAGTGAGGGAATTCATCAAGAAAAGACCATTTAATTTTCCGGGTGAGCTGATCAGACTAATAAGTTCACCGGTTGATATATACAGATTTACAGTCCCACGTGAGAACTCAAAAGATGTTCTTGATGCAATTGTCTCTGCAGCAGGACTGGATGTCCAGGGTCGGGGATCAGTATTTTCGCAGGACCTTATGGAGTTTTCGAAGGAACCTCCTTACGTTAACCTGGAAAAGCTCAATGATGCACCCAAAGCTAACGATGAAATAAACTATCTGAAGAAGCTCTCCTACGTAAACTGCATCTTGTCAACACCCGGAAGTGGTGATAACCTTGCCAGAATCGCCCTCGACCTTGGGATTTGTGTCCCCCTGATCACTCTGGGAACCGGTAAT
>CAYUOS010000005.1:0-8623 GCA_964446435.1 uncultured Rikenellaceae bacterium
AGTGAGGGTATTACATCTGATATCAGGTCTTTCGCAATCATTACGCCTTAAGTTTTTACAACCTCTAAAGTAAGTAAAAAAAAAAGAGTTCTTACATTTTGTGTAATTTTGCAACCAATCATGGAATCCGTAATAAAGTTTTTGACTGATGACAAAACTAAGTGTAAACATAAACAAGATTGCCACAATCAGGAATGCCCGCGGAGGAACCCTGCCTGATGTTGTATTGGCTGCCGTTTTATGCCAGAGGTTCGGTGCCGATGGCATTACCATACATCCACGCCCCGACCAGCGGCATATAAGAACGAGTGATGTTTTTGGAATAAAACCGATCATTACCACTGAATTCAATATTGAAGGATATCCTTCAGAGGAGTTTATTTCGATGGTAATAGACGTAAAACCAAACCAGGTTACTCTTGTTCCTGATGCTCACGATGCAATTACTTCCAACGCCGGTTGGGATACAGTCAAGCACCGCTCCTTCCTCAAAGAGGTGGTTGAGAGATTCAGGGAGCATTCAATCAGGACATCAATATTTGTCGACACAAATCCCGGAAACATTGAGTCAGCAGCACTTACCGGTACCGACAGGGTTGAGCTATACACCGAACCCTATGCACATTATTACCCGTCATTTCCCGGCGCGGCAGTCGAGCCATTCATAAAGGCAGCCGAAGCAGTAAGGTCTGCAGGCATGGGTCTGAATGCAGGCCATGATCTTAATCTTGATAATCTGAGCTTCTTCAGCAGGTCAATTCCATGGATTGATGAAGTCTCCATAGGTCATGCACTTATATCCGATGCCCTGTATCTGGGACTCGAACGGACAATCAGGCTTTATAAGGAGGCGCTGGTTCACTGATCGGCAGAATGGATCTTTATTACAGGAAATATGGCCAGGGTCCGCCACTGATAATCCTTCACGGGCTCTATGGTGATTCTTCCAACTGGATAACAATTGCCCGCAAGCTGGAAAAGAGTTTTACCGTCTACCTCCCCGATATGAGAAACCACGGAAACTCCTTTCACAGCCAGAAACACGACTACCTTGCAATGAGTTCAGACATTGCCCGGTTCACTGAAATGATATCGGCTGACAGGGTGAGTTTTCTTGGGCATAGCATGGGTGGTAAGGCTGCGATGACTTTCGCACTGCAGAACCCCGAAAGGGTAGCGGCCCTGATAGTAGCCGATATTTCCCCATTCAGCCGCAACGGCCTGCAGGACTCAATTCCCCGGTTCCACCGAAAAGTACTTGATACAATTATATATACTGATATTTCATCTTATACAACCAGAAGCCAGGTTGAAAAGGCGGTATCGGAGAAAATTGGCGACGCCGGTACAACATCATTTCTGTTGAAGAATCTCCAGCGGGGAGACGATGGCAGATTCAGGTGGAAGCTGAACGCGAGGGCCCTGAGTGACAATCTCGGGTTGCTGATGGGCAGTGTTCAGGCAGACACCGGAAGCCCGGTAACGGGTTTTCCTGTCCTCTTCATAAGGGGCGGTGACTCGGGTTACCTGCCTGAAAGCCATTTCCCGGAGATAGGCAGGTTGTTTCCTGCAGCAGAATTCAAAACCCTTGAGGGGACGGGCCACTGGCTGCACGCAGAAAAGCCTGATGAGTTTACCGAAATTGTGAAACTCTTTCTGGGGGGGGCCTACTGAATCCTTGTCAGGTACTCGACATTCTCATCGCTGATGGTATCCCTGCCCAGGAACCTCATCATCACCCGCGCGACGGTCAGCACATCCTTCTCGCAATAACTGACAATCCTTGATAAATCCTTGTCGTGCCAGTATACAGATGCCACCATGCTTCCGTCAATGTCATCCTTGGGAGTGGGTATGCCGAATATCTCTGCCAGAAGTGCCAGCGACACTGTGTGCCTGTACTCGCCGAACTTCCATAACTCCATTGTATCAAGGTGTTTTACTTCCCAGGGCTTTTTGCCTGCGCTGTTCAGAATATCGGGTATCCTGACCCTGTTTATCACCATCCTCCTCGAGATGTACGGAAAATCAAAATCCTTGCCGTTATGGGCGCACATGTAAGGGTCTCTCCTTCCGGCCCATTTGTTTACCATACCGGCAAACTCACCCAGCAATGACTTCTCATCCTCACCATATACCGACTTGATCCTGAAGAGGGGCCCTGAGAGAAAACCAGCAGAGATACATATTACCTTCCCAAACTCGGCATATATGCCGGCCCTGTCATAGACATCGGCTGGTGCCTCTCCATCTTTCCTGATTCCCATGGTTTTCTTTTCCCATAATTGCTGCATTGTCTCGCTCATGCTATCATAATCAGGGGCTGCAGGAACAGTCTCTGCATCGATGAAGAGTATGTCCTCAGGTGCTACATTTGCTATCATATTCTTACCCTTTCAATGTTAAGGTGTTTTTCAATAATGGTTATCATCACATCAATACCCACACTGTTTTCTGCTCCGCCGGGAATTATTATGTCGGCATACCTTTTTGAGGGCTCTATGAACTGAAGGTGCGACGGCTTGACTGTCTGGTGATATCTTTCAAGAACCTGCAATACTGTTCTCCCCCTCTCAATTATATCTCTCTGAATGACTCTTCCCAGCCTGTCATCGGCATCGGCATCGACAAAAACCTTTATATCAAACAACTCTCTCAGAGCCTGATCGGCAAGTATCAGTATACCCTCAACAACAACTACCCTGGAAGGCTTTAAATGTACAGTCTCGTCAGCCCTGACGCATGTCAGGTAGCTGTATACCGGCATCTCGACATGGTGCCCTGCGCGAAGTTCGTTGAGGTGCCTTACCAGCAGGTCGAACTCCACCGAATCGGGATGGTCAAAATTGATCCTCTGCCTTTCCTCCAGTGGTATGTGACTGTTATCTTTATAGTATGAGTCCTGGGGCAAAACAACAACATCATTGCGGGGAAAGACCTCAGTAATCTTCCTCACCACCGTTGTTTTACCCGACCCGGTGCCTCCTGCAATTCCGACAATAAGCATTATTTTTGCTACTTTTGTGAACGATATTTTATCAAAAGTAACTATTTATTCCATTCCTCCTCAAATATGACCAGCCTCTATCCCCTAAGGTTTGAACCTGTTCTCAAGAAAAGAGTCTGGGGCGGAACCGCCCTTCGTGACCTCTATGGCAAAACTGTCGAAGAGGGTGTTCGTGTGGGTGAGAGCTGGGAAATTTCAGGCCTTGGGGGCGATGAGTCAATAGTGTCGAACGGGTTTCTTGCCGGCAATACCCTCAGCGAACTTGTAGAGGTATACATGTCAGACCTGACAGGTGATTCGGTTTATGAAAGATTTGGCGATGAATTTCCACTGCTGGTGAAGCTGATCGATGCAGTAGAATACCTGTCGGTTCAGGTCCATCCTGACGATGAAATGGCCGCATCAATGCATCACGCATATGGCAAGACCGAAATGTGGCATATTCTGAAGGCTGTACCCGGAGCCAGTATCTTCTGCGGTTTCAGGGAAGGAATTGACAGGGATGACTTCCTCAAAGCTGTCGGTAACGGAACGCTTCCTGAAATCCTCAAGGCAGAACCGGCACTGCCGGGCGATACCTTCCTTATACCCGCAGGTATGGTCCACGCAATCGGACCAGGTATCCTCCTCGCAGAGATACAGCAACCCTCAGATATTACATACAGGATTTTTGACTGGAACCGGACCGGCTCTGACGGGGAGAAAAGGGAACTGCATACTGAACTGGCATCTCAGGCCCTCAAATTTAACTTAACGGGGGGAAGAGTGCAGGCCCCTGAATATGAAATAAATAAAACAAGTCGCCTGGTGTCAGGCAACTACTTCACTACCAATATCCTGAAATTCAACTCAGCAATAAGGAAAGATTATAACCTGCTTGACTCGTTCGTAATTCTGCTGTGTACTGAAGGCAGATTTGAGATCAATTGCAATGAAGGTACCGAAATCATCAACGCCGGGCAGACAGTTCTTGTTCCGGCCATGGTTCGCGACGTAGTTTTAAATCCAATGCCCGAGGCAACTCTGCTTGAAATATTCATTAAATAATAGTGTAATGAAAAATGCATTTATTCTGTCACTACTGCTTATTGTCATCTCCTGCCATTCCTGCAATATGGGAGGAGGCAGGGAGAATGCTTCCCTGAACCAGGGCGACACCCTGGCTCCCGAAGTCAGGCGGAAGTTTACGGGAGTAAAACCAAACTACGTGAACGGAAGGCTCGAGAGCGAAGTCTCATACCGAAACGGGATAAGGAATGGCCTGACCAAAACCTACTATCCATCGGGTGTGATAAAACAGATAATACCATATTGTGATGGTATCAAGTGCGATACCGCCAGATGGTTCTATGAAGACGGGAAGCTTTTCAGGAACACCCCATACGTCAGAGACACCATTCACGGAACACAGGTGCAGTTCTACAGGAGCGGCCAGGTAAAGGCAACCCTTAGCTATGAAATGGGTGTCAGAAGAAACGACCTTCTGGAATACTACGAAAGCGGAAGACCGGTATCCAAAAACAGGGAAATAAGAATCAACACACGTGACGAATACCAGGAGCGGGGTATCTTCAAGATTTTCGCAGAGCTTGACAATAAATCATCAAAGGTAGTCTTCTACAGGGGAGACCTCGATGACAACCTTTTCGACCCGGCAAAACATTTTAGAATTACAACCTCCGGTGGAACCGGATTTTTGGAACTGTCGAAAAACTCATCCCGCAACCCTGGGTATGTTACAATTGTCGCCGAATATACAACCGACTTCGGGAATAAGGATTATTACAAGAGAAGGGTTACCATTCCCTACAGGGATATTAATTAAACTCAGTTAATTGAAAAAGGTAGTATCAGCAGAGTTTGTGGGAAGCTGTACGGGTATCAGCAAATGTCCCAGGCCTGACAAGCCTGAATTTGCATTTATAGGAAGATCAAATGTTGGAAAGTCCTCCCTTATTAACCTTCTGACAGGAAGGAAAGGTCTCGCCAAAACATCAGTGCAACCGGGGAAAACCCGAACCATAAATCACTTCGTTATCAACAACTCATGGTTTATGGCAGATCTGCCAGGGTACGGGTATGCCAGGGTTTCCAAAACCGAAAGGGAGAAGTTCTCGGCATTTATTAACGAATATCTGGCAAAAAGAGATAACCTGGTGTGCCTGTTCGTGCTGCTTGATTCGAGGCACGGCCCGATGAATGCTGATCTCGAGTTTATGGAAAAGCTGGGAAGAAATGGCATCCCTTTCGCAAGGGTGTTCACAAAGGCTGACAAGCTATCTTCATCAGCGGCCGGCAGCAATATCCGGCTCCACGACAATGAAATGCTGAAAGCATGGGAGAGTCTGCCTCCAACATTCATCACCTCATCGAGAACCGGAAGCGGCCGCGATGAGATTCTCAGGTTCATAGACGAAACATTAACAATATACCAACAATCATCCTGACCTTGGATAGTAATTCATATTTTTGCAGTACAACTAACCCCAAAAACTTCATAACCTTTTTCTGATGTACGGACGAGCCCCAATCAAGATTTTCGCAGGAAGGTTTTCAAAAAGCCTTGCCGAGAAGATCGCCTCTGAGCTTGGAATGGAGCTGGGCAAAAGCTCAGTTGTAGAGTTCCACGACGGAGAATTTCAACCAAGCTACGATGAATCTGTTAGAGGATGCATGGTATTCATCGTTCAGTCTACACTGCCACCGGCCGACAACCTTCTCGAACTCCTGCTAATGATCGACGCTGCCAAAAGAGCTTCAGCATACAAGGTTATAGCAGTAATTCCCTACTATGGGTTTGCCAGGCAGGACAGAAAAGACAGACCACGGGTCTCAATCGGAGCAAAACTGACAGCCGACCTGCTCAGTGCCGCAGGCGTTGACCGTGTAATCACAATGGACCTGCACGCCGACCAGATTCAGGGCTTCTTCGATGTTCCTGTCGACCATCTGTTCTGCTCATCGCTATTTGCCAACTACATATCAGGGTTGAAGCTTCCAAGCCTGACAGTTTCAGCTCCTGACATGGGTGGTTCAAAAAGGGTGAATGCATACGCCAGACACCTGCAGGCCGAGCTTGTACTATGCTATAAGCTGAGAAAGAAACCCAATGTGGTTGAAGAGATGTCGATTATCGGGGAGGTCGAAGGCAGAAATGTCGTCATAATTGACGATATGGTCGATACAGCAGGAACCCTTACCTTTGCCGCTCATATGATGAAAGAGGGTGGCGCACAGAGTATCAGGGCTTTCGCCACTCACGCCATACTGTCAGGGAATGCCATCGACAGAATAAACGACTCACCGATAGAAGAGCTTGTAATCTCCGATTCAATTCCACTTCTGAGAGAGTCACCAAAGATTAAGGTGCTTTCTGTGGCCGGACTATTTGCCAGTACAATCCAGGCAGTCTATACAAACCAGTCAATCAGCGACAGTTTTGTATTTTAAACCTTTTGTCCTATATTTGCACGCCAATTTTTAAGGACATCGTCTAACGTGTGATGGGAAGTTGCCTTGGCATGTAACTTTGAGTAACACAACAATTTAAAACTGATGAAAACATTAACAATCAGCGGAAAGCTAAGAACTGAGACCGGAAAATCAAGCTCAAGACTACTGAGGAATTCTGAAAATGTGCCCTGCGTAATTTACGGTGGCCAGGAGAATATCCATTTCTATAGTCACAAAAACAATTTCAAGGGTCTAATCTATACTCCCGATGCTCATATAGTTAATCTCGAGCTTGAGGGTAAGAATGTAAAGGTGGCACTGAAAGAGATCCAGTTCCACCCGGTTACAGACGAGATTATGCATATTGACTTCGTTCAGGTGTTTGATGACAAACCAGTCGTTATTGACATTCCTCTTATGACAACCGGTGATTCACCCGGGGTAAAGGCTGGTGGTAAACTGAGGGTGAAACTTCGTAAGCTAAAGGTTAAAGGTCTCATATCCAATATACCCGAAATGCTTAACGTTGACATATCACGCCTAAATATCGGACAGTCTGTCAAAGTTGGTGATCTCTCTTATGATGGAATCGAATTGCTCGATTCGAAAAAGTCACTGGTACTAGCTGTTGCAACAGCCAGAGGTGCTCAGAAGGGCGGCGAAGAAACAAGTGAGGCAGCTGAAGAGACTCACACCGCCGAAGCCGGAACAGAGGAGTAATCATAACATATCCGTCATCTGACGGAACCAATATGCCAACAGAGTGAAATACCTGATAGCCGGGCTGGGAAATATTGGTGAAGATTATATTGACACCCGTCACAATATGGGATTTATGGTAGTGGATGCCCTAGCAGAGGCATCCGCTGCCCATTTCTCAGACCTGAGGTACGGGTCAGTCGCTGAGATGCGCTACAAGGCACGTACCTTCGTCCTTCTCAAACCATCAACCTACATGAACCTCAGCGGTAATTCCGTCATTTACTGGATGAAGAAAAAGGGAATCCCGGTCGAAAACCTTCTTGTAATTGTCGATGACCTTGCACTACCTTTCGGAAGCTTCAGAATGAGAGCCGCAGGCGGTGCAGGCGGTCACAACGGACTCACCCACATAATCTCAGTGCTGGGAACCGACAAATTCGCACGAATACGTATCGGAATAGGTAATTCATTCCTGTCAGGTCATCAGTCGAAGTATGTCCTGGGGAAACTGACAATTTCAGAAAAGGAGTTTCTGAAAGACCGTATAGCGATAATCAGGGAAATGATTCTGGCATTCGGAACCATAGGAACTGAACTCGCCATGACCAGGTACAACAAGGAAGGAAAAATTCAGCCTCCTGAAGATGACAACGGAAACAAAAATAAGGATTGATAAATTCCTCTGGGCTGTAAGGTTGTTCAAAACCAGATCATCCGCATCAGAGGCATGCAGAAAAGGAAGAATCCTAATCGGGGGTGTCCCGGTAAAACCATCACGGGTAATACTAAAGGGAGACACTATATCTGTTAAAAGAATGCCGGCTATTTTCACCTACCGCGTAATAGAACCCACAGAAAAGAGAATGTCGGCTAAACTGGTTGTGAACCATATGGCTGACATAACAAGTGAAGAGGAGAAGTCAAAGCACATCCTCTCACGACAACCCGCAGCTTTCGGCTACAGGGAGAAAGGTGCCGGAAGACCCACCAAGAAGGAGAGAAGGATTATCGACAATATGCTCGAAAACCATAACAGCATCTGATAGGTATAAATACCTATTTTTAAATGCATTTGTAATAAAACACATTTTCCTCAGCAATAAGCAAGAAGCTTTTTTCCTATCTTCCACCCTATGTTCATCTTACCCTGACAACCCTAACAACTTAACCCCTGTCTATCAACTCATTAACCATACCTTCAATCCCAAATCCCAAATCCCAAATCCCAAATCCCAAATCCCAAATCGTAAATCGTAAATCGTAAATCGTAAATCGTAAATCGTAAATCCCAAATCCCACCCCTTATGCTTGAAGAACTGAAAATGCTGGACACTGTCGACCTGCGGTTTTCACAGGACGGGTTGCTGATACTCAACATTACAATTGCCGTCATTATGTTTGGTGTGGCCCTGGGTATTAAGTTCAAACACTTTGCCGATGTATTCAGGGACCCACGGTCAG
>CAYUOS010000005.1:8633-42831 GCA_964446435.1 uncultured Rikenellaceae bacterium
TGGTTGTAGGATTTCTCTCACAGTTCCTGCTGCTTCCTGCACTTACCTTCACAATAGTTGTTGCTTTCAGGAATTACATCACTCCTACCGTTGGACTCGGAATGATTCTGGTTGCTTCCTGCCCGGGAGGCAATATCTCAAATTTCATGTCGTCACTGTCAAAAGGGAATGCCGCCCTCTCGGTCAGCCTGACAGCAATTGCAACAATAGGAGCTGTGGTACTTACCCCCCTGAACTTTGCAGTTTGGGGCGGATGGTTCACAAAAATTTACCAGAGCACCGAAGCCTCAGGTCTTGTAAGGCCGCTACAGATAGATCCCGTTGAGATGTTCAAGGCAGTGCTGATTTTACTTGGAATACCGCTGCTTCTTGGAATGACGTTCAACAGAAAGCTGCCTGCAACAGCCGACAAGGTCATCAAGCCAATGCAGATAATATCAATAATCCTATTCATGGGAATGGTATTTGTAATGTTCCGCAATAACTACGACTTCTTCCTGAAATACATCAAATACATCTTCATAATTGTTCTCCTTCATAACGGGCTGGCTTTCCTGACAGGATACAGCATTGCCACATTGACAAGACGCTCGAGATATGACAGAAGGGCTATTACAATTGAAACGGGAATTCAGAACTCAGGTCTGGGCCTGGTTCTGCTTTTCAATCCGAAGATATTCCCGGCCGATCTGGAACTTGGCGGAATGGCAATCATTACAGCATGGTGGGGTATCTGGCACATCTTGTCGGGATTAACACTTGCGGGAACACTTTCATTTATTCCGCTGAAGGAGAAGAAGTCTTAACACTATTTAAACTGAGATGGCAAGAAACAACATTGAAAAATATTCGTTCGGCTATTCTATCCTTAAGTTCCTGGTAAATTTCTGGCACAACTTCGTTTTCTACAGGAAGGTTATCGTGCTGGGCCGTAATAATATTGACCCCGATTCGCATAATATTTTTGCCCCAAACCACCAGAATGCCCTAATGGACGCACTGGCTGTCCTGTGCACATCAAAGGGCCAACCGATCTTCCTGGCAAGGTCAGACATATTCAGAAAGAAATCTCTGGCCAGGTTCCTTTACTATATAAAGATGCTTCCTGTTTACAGGATGCGTGACGGAATTGACAACCTTAAACTTAACGATGAGGTTTTCCTTAAAACAGTTGATGTCATTAAGCACAAGAACGGCCTGGTTATCCTGCCCGAAGGAAACCATGGAGAACAGAGGCGCCTGCGCCAGCTGAAAAAGGGTATCTGCAGGATCGCTTTCAGTGCAGAGGAGATCAACGACTTCACACTTAACCTTAAAATCATTCCTGTCGGGCTGGAATTTACTAATTACTGGAGATTCAGGCAGGTTCTCACAGTAGTGTACGGAAAACCCATAGAGGTTCTTCAATTCAAGGATACCTACCTCGGGAACCAGCCCAAGGCACTCAACGACCTCCGTGACCACCTCTCCGAAAGGATGAAGAAACTGATGGTCCATATTGATTCGGATAGCGATTACGAAGCTCTCGATGAACTGCGGACAATAGTCAACGGGAAATACAGCGACAGGGTAAGATTCCCGAAGATTTTCCGCGACAGGATGCTGATAGATACACTCAACGGACTGAGTCAGAAGAATCCTGACCTCTACAAAACCATCTGTGACAAGACTCTCTCAGTTAAGGATAAGGCACTTAAACTAAAAATAGGCTACCGGTATCTCGAGAAGAAGCGACACGGCTTGCTCAATATGTTGCTGGGCTCACTGCTGTTGCTGGTTACCCTGCCTCTGTTCATCTATGGAATGGCATTCAACTACATATTCCTCGAGGTTCCCAAACTTCCACTGAAGAGAATCGCCGACAGGCAGTTTCACAGTTCCGTAAGGTTTGTTGTATCGCTCCTGCTTACTTTTGTATTTATGCCATTATATACCCTGATTGCATTCCTGCTTTTGAAACCATGGTGGCTGGCACTTGCAATAGTAATCTCTATTCCATTATCGGGATTACTTGCATGGAACTGGTCGCTGCTCTTCGGCAGAATAGCAGAAGGATTCAGAATCAGGGGATTTATCTCAACCGGAAACACTGTTTTCAAAGAGCTGAAAGGGGATTATGATAGCCTCATGGACCTGATCAGGACACTTTAGGAGTTTCAGACAATGGATTTAAAAGGAAAGGTATTCTGGATCACCGGTGCATCATCGGGGATTGGCGAAGCACTGGTTTATGAGTGCGCGAAGAGGGGTGCTGTAATAATAGCATCTTCAAATGAACAGGCCAAACTCGAGAGGGTCAGTAAAGTGGCTGAATATTATGGAGCTAAGGTATTTACAATACCCTTTGACCTTAGCGAAACGACAACCATACAGGAAGTGGTTGATGCAGCCATAGAGAAAACAGGCCGTATCGACTGCCTGGTCAATTTCGGAGGTGTAAGCCAGAGAGCCCTTGTTACAGAGACTCCTCTATGGCTCGACAGAAAAATAATGGAAATAAACTATTTCGGAACCATCGCTCTCTCAAAGGCTGTGCTTCCGAATATGATCCGCCAGGGAGGAGGCCACATACTGGTCACAAGTTCAATATCAGGCAGGTTCGGCTTTCCGCTAAGGTCAGCATACTCTGCTTCAAAGCAGGCCCTTCACGGATTCATCGAGACCCTTCACCTCGAAAACAATAAGTTTAACATAAGGGGCTCTGCTATAATACCGGGAAGAGTCAGAACCAACATATCAATGAATGCACTCGACAGTGAGGGGAAACCACACGGCCGGATGGATGAGGGTCAGGCATCTGGACTGACACCCGAAAGAGCAGCAAGGATTATCCTGAGGGGAATAAAAAAGAATAAAAGAGAGATACTTGTTGGGGGTAGTGAGATGATAATGCTTTATCTTCGCAGATATTTTCCGGGTCTGTTTTTCAGGATTGCATCACGGATAAAACCGACCTGAACAATTCATGAGAAAATGGGTCAATATTTAATTAGCGGAATACAGCAGATCGGTATCGGGGTAACAGACCTCGCAGAAGCGTGGAAATGGTACAGGAATATCTTCGGTATGAACTGCAAAATATTCGAAGACAACTCCGAAGCAAAACTGATGCTTCCGTATACCGGAGGCAAACCAAGGAAAAGGCATGCAATACTTGCCCTGAACCTGCAGAGTGGCGGGGGCTTTGAAATATGGCAGTACAAGGAAAGGGAGCCCCGTGACCCGCTAAAGGAGGTTCTGGCAGGCGATCTCGGAATATTTGCCTGCAAGATGAAAACAAAAGACATTGCCGGCACTACCGGCAAACTCCGTGATAATGGTGTAGAGATACTTACCGATAAGGTCAGCGACCCTTCAGGAAGGGTTACATCAATTGTAAGAGACCCCTTCGGCAATATCTTTCAGCTTGTAGAAGCCCCTGACTGGTTCCTCAATGAGAAGAAAGTTACAGGTGGCTCTTACGGAGCCATAATTGGAGTTACTGACATTGAGAAAGCCATGAATGTTTACTCAGACATCCTGGGATACGGCAAGGTGGTTTATGATGTTTCAGGAGAGTTCGATGACTACCGGTCAGTGCCGGGCGGAGATATGAAATTCCGAAGGGTGCTCCTGAAACGTTCATCGCCATTCTCAGGTGCATTCAGCAGGATATTCGGCGACAGTGAAATTGAGCTGATAAGTGTCATGGGGAGGAACCCTGAAAAGATATTTGAAGGTCGCTACTGGGGCGACAAGGGGTTCATACATCTTTGCTATGACATAAACGGAATGGAGGAACTCAGGAAAACATGCAAGGAAAAGGGATACCCATTTACCGTCGACAGCAAGAAAAGCCATGAGGGAAAAAGCTTTGACATGGGCGAGGCAGCCGGACACTTTGCATATATCGAAGATCCCGACGGAACACTAATAGAATTTGTCGAAACCCATAAAGTGCCGGTAATTAAGAAATTTGGCTGGTACCTCGACCTCAGAAAAAGAGATCCGGGGAAGTCCCTCCCCGGATTCATTCTCAAAGCCCTCAGATTTTCGAGGGTAAAGTAAGCTTATAACAGAATTATTTCAGGGTTGTGGCCACTCTTTCCACCTCCCTGAAAACCCTCATGAAGTTACCACCCCATATCTTCTCAATGTCCTTCTTTGAATAACCGCGCCTTACAAGCTCAATGGTTATATTCTTCATCTCATCAACGGTGCGCGCGCCCTCTATACCACCCCCTCCGTCAAAATCGGTTCCGATGCCAACATGGTCAATTCCTATGACCTGAACCACATGGTCTATATGGTCAACAGCGTCACTCACCGTAGCCAACTTTGCATACTGCCTCCTCGCAACGTTCATCTCGCCCGACATCTGCCTTCTCAACTCCTCGGTCGACTCACCCATCGCAGCATATTTTGCCCTTATCTCTTCATATTTTGCTTCAAGTTCGGGGTTTGGAGAGGGAGGTACAAGGTAAGCACTCAATATGCAAATCTGAATGACACCTCCATTATCCTTGAGCGCAAGAAGCATCTCGTCAGATAAGTTCCTGGGATTCTCGCACAAAGCCCTGACCGAAGAGTGTGATGCAATCACCGGAGCCTTGCTTGTCGCAACTACATCAAAAAAGGCAGCATCAGAAATATGTGAGACATCAACAATAACTCCCAGCCGGTTCATCTCGGCAATCACCTCTCTCCCAAATTCAGACAACCCGCCATGTTCCGGGCCGGCACGGTCTGTCGAGGAATCACAGATATCATTATTTCCTGAATGGCTGAGTGTAATATATCTCATCCCAAGATTGTAGAACTCTTGTATCCTCGACAGATCCTTTGCCAACGGATAGCCATTCTCCATACCTATATATATGGCCAGCTTGCCCTCTTTCTTGAGTCTGTAGGCATCATCAGGAGTCAATGCTATTTCTGCCATCTCAGGATACCTGTTCACATTGTCATGCACCGCCTTATACATATCGGAAGCACGCCTGTAAGCGCTTGCAAAACCCTCATCAGTCCTTGGACCCTGACCTACATAAACGGCGAAAAAGACAGCATTCAGTCCTCCGGCTTTCATCCTCGGAAAATCGACACAGCCCTCATCATTCCATTTGCCGATGTCAAATCCGGGCCTGTTGAACCTCAGAGGTGTATCGGTGTGAGTATCGACAGTCAGAACCGCCTCATGAATCTTGTCTGCCTTCTTCAGAATCACGCTCTCGCTGTCACCGCATGAAACCGAAACTATCAGTAAACCAATCAGAATAATTAATGCTCTCATAACTCTTGTTTTTCAGATGGTACTAAAATAAAGAATTGAGAATGTTATGGTTCAAAAAAAGAGGTATTGTACAACACAATTTTAAAGAAAAGCCCCCGACCGGATAGTCAGGGGCAGCCATGAAAAGATAAAAAATTGCTTTTGGACAGTAAAAAGCTTCGTTTCAGAGTTTAACGACTCTGTATACATTTACGGATTTGCCCTTCTGCAGCCGCAGGAAATAGATGCCGGAGGACAAATTCTGCAGGCTTACTTCAAAATAGTATGTGCCTTTTTCGATTAACTCAGTGCCAACCACCTTGCCTCTGTAATCAATTATGAACAATCTTATATCAGAATCAACCGGTTGCTCAAACTCAATCCTTACAAATTCACTGGCAGGATTGGGGTATACCTTTACCGTAACAGGATTCTCAATGAGTTCCTCAACTTTGGTAATTATAAGTTTCTGCTGGAACCCATGGGCAAGTGAAATTGTCCCATCCGGTGAGGTGAAGTTGGGTATTATGGTTTCACCCAACGTCCAGCTTATTGATATGCCTGTTGCAACACTATAGCCACCTGCACTCGATATGACATCAAGCTTTTGCTGTCCTGTGGCCAAAGCAGCAGGAATTAACGCAGCCAGAATTAACATAATCCGTTTCATGCAGGAATTATTTTCAATCAAAAAGCTTATACCATCGTAAAGGTAATACAACTTTTTCCAAAAATCAACCTAAGAATCACCAAAATAACCGGTACAATCATCAATTATTGACAAACTACCGGTTTGTGCTGATAAACAGCATTAATACCAACACAAATCCGAAAGCAATGATTATTGACCCGGCAATGCGGTTAATCCATAAAAGGGTACGCAATTTAATCCTGCTCCTGAACCGGCTTATCAGGCCCGAAAGGCTAAACCACCACATAAGTGCGCCAACTATCACTCCCGGAACCATAAGCAAAGCCCTTGCAGACGCAGACCCGGAATATGTAAGTGAAAGCCCTGAAAATACTCCCAGATAGACAAACAGTGAGACCGGATTTGCAAAAGCGAGGGGGAGTACCGTAAGGTAGTCGTTAAACAGGCTGTCAGGTTCACGGCCCCTGTTCCGGTAGTCCTTTACAGGGTTCGTCATTAATACCCTGAAGCCAAAGATTAACACAATCGCCCCGGCAATTAGCTGCAGACCAAAAATGTTTGCCTGAATGAAACTTATTACAATCGTAATCCCAAAGGCTGCAATAAGTGCATAAAAAGCATCAGCAGTAGCGCCGGCTGCACCGGAGACAAACCCGGGTACCCTGCCCCTTCTGAGGGTGCGGTTGATGCATAACACTGCAACAGGGCCCACCGGCATCGATATCGTGAAACCAGCTGCCATACCCTTCAATATCAGCACTAATTCTTCAGCCATCCTCCTGTTTTGCAACCTGCAAATATAATTATATAAGAATCAAGTGATACCCTCTCCGTTTAAAGGATATTCTCTTTACAGGTAAACTTTATTAACTTTAAACCTCAATACTCCTGCCTATTTCAATGAAACAGAAAAGAGAATCATACCTTGCAGCGCTTTCAGCATCAGGAGGAATACTGTCAGGCATGGCCTGGCTCCCATTCTGCCCCGGTATTGTTCTGCTCATTTCATTCATTCCCTTTTTCCTGATCGCAGATGAGCAATACCCCGACGATAACAGGTTCGGCAACAGGCTTCCGTTTATCTTACTGCTGCCCGGATTCGTGGCATTCAATATAATTGCCATTGCATGGATCAGAATTGCAGGTACGCCATTGCTGTTAACCGCTATTATCGCAAACTCATTTATCATGACATTCACATTCTGGATTGCCCTGATCGTGAAACACAAAGCCGGCAGGGCTGTCGGAAATGTCCCGGTAATAATCATATGGATGGCAATGGAATATGCCACAAACAATATACCCTTGCTGTCTCCATGGCTGAACCTGGGTAATGGTCTCGCCGGCGAGCCCTCATTGGTGCAATGGTATGAATTTACAGGCGTTGCCGGCGGAACACTGTGGATACTCATTGTAAACATGTTGCTGGCAAGGGCAATAAGGCTTCTGAAAAGCGGTCAGGTATCGAATAAGGTTGTCAGTTCTCTGGTGGCAATACTCCCGATACTGATACTGCCCCCGGTGCTTTCATCGCTTTTGTTGCACCAAAGATTAAGAAACCCCGGAGAAGGTTCAACAGAGGTGGTGGTAATACAGCCAAACATTGATCCCTATACCGATAAGTTCACCATACCTTTTCATCAGCAGCTTGAACAGATTCTGGCAGATGCCACCTCCGTAATCACCGATCAGACTGCATGGATAATAACCCCGGAAACAACAATCGATGACCCGGTGAACCTCTCTGAAACAGATTCTGATAAGTACATAGCAGAAATCACGAACTTCATTAACGCCAACAATGTGCCGGCATTCATACTTGGGGCTGTAACATACTCCCCGGGCCCTCCTTACAGGCTTCATAACTCCGCGCTGATGATAACTAACGAACAACAAGTGAAATCATATCATAAGTCAAAGCTGGTTCCGGGAATTGAGAGAACCCTTGGTGGCTCTAATTCGTTTCTCCAGCGGATCTTTCCCGAGCTTGGGGGAACCTCAGGGGGCTATCACGGCAAGTCATCTCCCTCACTTCTGGAAAACCCCATCGACAGTACCGTCGCAGCACCTGTAATCTGTTTCGAATCGGCATTCGGAGACCATGTCGCAGGCTTCGTAAGGATGGGTGCAGATTTCATAGTGGTTATTACCAACGACGGATGGTGGAGAGGCACTCAGGGATATTACCAGCATCTGACCTTCAGCTCGCTGAGGGCAATCGAAAACCGAAGATACGTGGTAAGGGCAGCAAACACAGGTGTGTCTGCAATCGTCGACCCGGGGGGCAGAATTATAGACTCCCTGCCCTGGTGGGAAAAAGGAACCTTAAAACATAGTGTGGGAGTCTCCGGCAAACTGACATTCTACACCAAACACGGAGACTTTCTGGGAAGAACCTCTGCTACCCTGGCATTATTCTTGACGCTACTTCACCTGCTGGCATACCCTTTGAGAAAAAGAGTATCAAAAATACCAGCCCGATGATGCAACACAGTTCTAATTCCAAAGTCCTTACTCAATAAAACAAAATCTTTATCACAATGAAGAGTATCATTTTAACATTAGTCGCATTCGTTATTGCAATGACGTCATGCATTCCGCTCGTCGATTGCGTGCATGGCAACGGCACGAAGGTCACCGAAAAAAGAATACCGGCAACGTTCACCACGATCGTCAATTCGACTGCGATTGACATTGTCTTCAATGAAAGAGACACTTTCGGGATAATTCTTGAGATCGAAGAAAACCTGTTGCCCTATATTGTCACGGAAGTCACTGGTAATTCTCTTGAGATCAGAAATAAAAGGGGGTATGGCTGCATAAGGTTTACAAGAGATCCCGTTATCCGCATCTCAGCTCCCTTCCTTAACGGAATAACCCTGTCGGGGTCAGGTAATCTTGAGGCAGACAGACTCGAAGATTCAGAGGTTGCCATGCGGATTTCCGGGTCAGGTAATATCGTCGTTGATCATGTTATTGCCGATTACTCACAGGCAAGGATCACAGGGTCGGGTGACCTCACTGTCAGAAATCTCAATTGCATTGATTTAGAGTCAGTCGTCTCAGGCTCCGGAGATGTGAATATAACAGGAAAGGGAACCTCCGGTTCTTTCAGAATAACCGGCAGCGGAAATCTCTATGCAAGGGAGTTTGAAATTCAGAATTCATCAGCAACTATCTCAGGATCAGGAAACCTTTATACATGGACTACAGGTATGCTGAATGCCGGAATTAGTGGTAGCGGCAACATCTACTTCAAAGGAGACCCGCAGATTATTTCAAACATTACCGGATCGGGAAGAATAATAAAGTTCAAGTAACCCTGGAATCAAAAAAAATAATGAAGAAGATTATCACACTTTCAATAATGCTGGCAGCATTTTGCTACGCGACAGCTGATGGCCAGTACCATTACAAACAGGCAGGGGTGAGGTCGGGGCTGTCAGGGGGTATCTTCATGCAATACTCACATAACACCCGGCCAGTTGAAACATCTCTAATGGGAATGGTAGGTTTCAGAAAAAACGGAATTCAGTTTACAGCGATGAAAATTACTTACGAAACCACCCTCTCGGAAATCTCCGATGACCTTTGGTTCACATGGGGATATGGTGGTCATGGTGGATTCATTTACACTGACAGACTGAATCAGTTTGGCGAACCTTATTATTTCCGTGCAGAGAGGTTCTGCCCTCTCATCGGGATAGATGGTTGGGCAGGTCTCGAATACCGGTTTGGAACAATTCCGCTCTCGATCGGGCTAAATGTGATGCCCTGGTTTGAAATAGTGTTTCCTTCATTTATCTCATTCTTCCCGGTAGATGTAGGCATTTCAATAGCCTATAGGTTCTAAACGATTGACTTGATACAAATAACCATATTTCACATCAAAACAACTACCCAACGTTGTAACAGAATGATTAATAAAACTTTAAACAAACCAGCAATGAATAGAATAGCTTTCTTGGCAATTACCCTCGTAGTTTCAGCATTAACAATAAAAGGACAGGAAACGGGTTTCGAGTATTATAAGGACAGGGATATCAGAACCCTTACAGGCAGGAATCGCCAGGGTGGCGCATATCTGGGCCTGACAACCGGCTTCTCGGTAATTGACAATAAATATGCCCTCCTGGCTGGCGGGAGACTCTCATGGATCGCAAACCAGGCTCTCGCCGTTGGAATTGGAGGCACTGCATTCATAAACGAATTTCACTACGAACCATCACTAGACAAGGACGTTTTCCTTACAGGAGCTTACGGAGGAATTTATCTCGAACCAATACTTCTGCCAAGGGCCCCTGTACACCTATCCTTTCCTGTACTTCTGGGAGCCGGAGGTATCTCCTATATTACGAGGGACAATGATTATCCAGGCAGCAACTTCATTGAAGAGTCAATACCATTTCTGCTGGTTGAACCTGCTGCCGAAATAGAACTGAATGTGACCAGATTTTTCAGGCTTGCCTTTGGAGCATCATACCGATACCCCGTTCCATTTAATATCGGAACAACAGGGGCCGGATTCATTGATGTATCATCGCTCAGAGGCTGGAGCTATATATTATCAATGAAGTTCGGTAAGTTTTGATTTGTTGTAGCCTTCATCAAGCCACTCAATATAGGCTTTGATGTCAAGGTTGTGCTGGCGGGGTTCATTCAGCTGATTGCCCTTACTGTCAGTTATCACGTAAAGCGGCAGGGCATTGGTCTTGAATTTCGATATCTCGATATCTTCATTTATCCTGCCTATTGTCTTCTTGACCCTCCCGTCAATTGCTGATGTTATCCACTCTGACTCAGGTAGCTGGGTGCGATCATCAACATACAGGGCCACCACAACGAAGTTCTCACGCAACCGCTTCAGAACCTCCCGATCACCCCAAACCTTTTCAGCCATCTCCTTACAATTGCTGCAGGCATGACCGGTGAAGTAGAGCAGGACGGGCTTGCCCAGTTCATCCGCACATGACAATCCCTGGTTATACTCAAAATACCCTCTCAAACCATGAGGCAGATCGAGGAAATCACCATACTTCGGCACTGCACAATCACTACCTGAGGAGAACACCGGTACAGTTGCAATACCAGCCGTTCCACCTGAATTGAATTGTGCCGCTCCTATCATCCTTTCAAGGTTGAATGTCGACTTCTGCCGCGATGGCAGCAATCCTGACAGACCCTTCAGGGGCGCTCCGAACAATCCGGGTATCAGGTATACAACGAATGTGAATACGGCAATTACAATGAACAGCCTGAATACTCCTACATGTTTAACCTCCGAGTCATGCGCAAACCTTATCTTGCCAAGCAGGTAGAAACCCATGAGGGAGAAAAGTACTATCCAGATGGCAATGAAGATATCCCTGTTAAGTATACCAATCCTGTAAATATCGTCAATTGTAGATATGAATTTCAGGCTGAAGGCAAGCAACACAAAGCCCAATACAACCTTAACCGAATTGAGCCAGCCACCCGACTTGGGCACCTTATCAAGATATGATGGGAAGAGTGCGAAAAGAGTAAATGGCAGTGCAAACGCAAGGCCGAAACCGAACATTCCTATAGTCGGTCTCAAAACATCACCGGTTGCTGCCTCAACCAGTAGTGCTCCAACAATCGGACCTGTGCATGAGAATGATACAAGTACCGTGGTTAAAGCCAGGAAAAATGCTGCTACCAGTCCTCCCCTGTCGACCTTCGAATCGGCACTGCTCACCCACTTGTTCGGCAGCATTATTTCAAATGCCCCGAAGAATGAAATTGCAAACACTATAAAGAGAACAGAGAATATCAGGTTCGGTATCCAGTGTGTACTCAGGGCATTTGCAAAGCCGGCTCCCGCACTTGTAAGTGACACGATTATACCGAGAGATGAATAGATAAGCGTTATTGACAACCCGAAAATCAGGGCACTTAGTATCGCTTTCGACCTGCTTCCCGTACTACGTGAGAAGAATGCCACCGTCATTGGTATCATCGGAAATACACAGGGGGTAAGCACCCCGAGGAACCCCATCATCAGTGAAAAGACAAAAAAACCAAACATGCCCCTGCCAGAACCTCCTGCATCTGCAGAGACTGATCCCGATGAAGCCGATATCTTTATTGCAAACTCCTTGTCCTGAGGTGGCGAACAGCGATAGTCGTCACAAGCCATGTAGGTTACATATCCCTGTACTAAGAATTCCGGTGCATTGCCCCTGATTCTCTGCCTGAATTCAACCTCGTTGCTGAACCATGAAATGTCCATCTTGAATGCCTCGTCAAACACATCCTCACGTTCTCCCTTCTCGTAGACCTCTCCAACAAGAGTATAATCAGACGATGCTTCGAAGTGAACTGATGTCGGAATAGGCCCCCCTTCAGGAAGATTCATTGCATAGATATGTGACTTCTCCTCTACAATAGCCCTGAGAACAATCTCATATTCACCCTTGCCCTTGTCCTCCCAATAGAACTCCCACGATACCGGATCATATATCTGCCCGAACAACGGAAGTGCATACAGTACAACCAGTATTGAGATAAGATGCTTCTTCATAACTGATCAATCGTTTTGATGGCAGAAACAGTCTGCCGGTTATCATTAATTCTTATTATATGAACAGATGCGGTGGCTGTTCTGTTCATCCCAGGTCAATTTCGTTCTCGAAACTGTCAAAAAAGTGGTATTCCAGCATATGATAAGAGGGCACGGCAACCACCTTAAGTCTTACCTTATACCTTCCACCCCATCTTGTAGCCAGCGATATAAAGCCCTTTTTCAGGTAAGCTGCCACAAAGGGATGCACTTTAAGCACAATCATCCTGGTCTTCACCTTGGCAACTATCTCTTCAAGCCTCTTCTCAATATCATCGGTAAACAGAATGGTTGATCCTACCTCACCCTTTCCCAGACAGACAGGACATTTCTCATCTGTAATAATGGTCATCTCAGGTCTCACCCGCTGCCTGGTTATCTGAAGCAGACCATATTTCGATAGTGGAAGGATATTGTGCTTTGTACGGTCTGACGCCATCACCTCCTTCATCTTATCGAAAAGGAGTTGCCTGTGCTCTGCCGACTGCATGTCAATAAAGTCAACAACAATTATACCTCCCATGTCACGAAGCCTGAGCTGCCTTGCAATTTCAGCTGCAGCCTCAAGATTAACCTGCAGTGCATTTGACTCCTGGTCGGTTGCGCTGCGAGATCGGTTTCCGCTGTTAACATCAATAACATGGAGCGCCTCTGTATGCTCTATTATAAGGTACGCTCCGTGCCTGATCGACACTGTCCTTCCAAAAAGTGCCTTTATCTGTTTCGTTACCCCGAAATGATCAAAAATCGGTAGTGAGCCCTGATAATACTTGACTATCTTCTCCTTCTCAGGAGCGATGTCGCGGATATACCTTCTGATCTCGTCAGCAAAAGCCTCGTCATTTATCTGAATGCTGTTGAAGGTAACATTAAGCATATCACGAATAAATGTCGTTGCCCTGTTCAGCTCTCCAATCAGCAGCTTTGGTGATTTGATATCCTTCCTGATAGCATAAAATGCCGACTCCCACCTCCTGACCAACTCCCTAAGCTCGGCATCAAGCGAGGCAACCTTCTTGCCTTCTGCCACGGTACGTACAATAACACCATAGTTCTTTGGCTTGATGCTCTGTATCAGGGTCTTTAACCTGCTCCTTTCATCCTGGCTCTCAATTTTCGAAGAGACTGAAACCTTATCGGAGAATGGAATGAGAACCAGGTTCCTCCCCGCAATCGAGATCTCCGACGACAGCCTCGGCCCCTTCGTGGAAATTGGCTCCTTCGTAACCTGTACGATAACTGTCTGACCCGCGGTAAGAACATCCTGAATCTTCCCCTCCTTGTCAATGTCAGGCTCAAGCTTCAGCTTATGCACCGGAGGAATTCTGCCACGCTTCTGAACAGCTGACAGGTAGTATCTCTGTAGCGATCGAAGCTGAGCCCCGAGATCAAGGTAGTGCAGAAAAGCGTCACGCTCAAAACCGACATTGATAAAGGCGGCATTCAATCCGGGCATTATCTTCTTAACCTTACCGAGGTAAATATCCCCGACAGAAAACTGAATCGTCCTCTTCTCCTTGTTTAATTCAATTAACTGCTTTTCCTCGAGTAACGCTATCGTGACATCATTCTCATTTACATCAATTATCAGATCCTTACTCACATCCGAAAATATTTCTTTCTAATTCAGTTCTATAATACAACAAACCTAAAGACTTGAAGGTCTTTAGGTTTTGTGTTGTAGTGATTTAACCACATCGGCGCTTATTTCTTCTTCTTGTGTCTGTTCTTCCGAAGCCTCTTCTTGCGCTTATGGGTGGCCATCTTATGTCTTTTTCTCTTCTTTCCGCTTGGCATATCGTTTACTTCTTAACTTTGTCCTTAACCTTGTTGATGAAAGTTTTTGCCGGTTTAAATGCCGGTATATTGTGTGCAGGAATGATTATCGTTGTGTTCTTGGAAATATTCCTGGCTGTTTTCTTTGCCCTTTTCTTAACGATAAAACTTCCGAAGCCCCTTAGGTACACATTGTTACCTGCTATCATGGCGTCTTTCACGGTCTCCATAAAGGCTTCTACAGTTTTCTGTACAGCAACCTTCTCAATACCAGTGTTCTTGGCAATCTCATTAACGATGTCTGCTTTAGTCATTTTGTGATGATTTTAGAAATTTGACAATATATCGTACTCTCAGTTTTCAACTGTGCAAATATAAAATATTATTTCATCATAACATTATCGTTATCACTTTTTTATTTTTTTCAAAATCCATTATTTCACTGCAAAACAATGATATAGAAAACAGGTCTTTCAACCGGAATGATGACAGCCCGTCAACTGCCTCTGTCATTGGCTTGTTTATGAGTGACTTATATTGCTGAGTCAGGACTGTTGTCATGAAGTTATTTTTTTTTACCTTTACACTCTCTGTTGTCAAACACATTTTAAACCTAATTATATGTCTGTCAATAAAGTAATACTTGTCGGAAATGTGGGTAAGGACCCCGAAGTAAGATACCTGGAGAAGGGCGTGGGAGTAGCCAGGTTTCCCCTTGCAACCAGTGAAACCTATAAAGGCAGGGATGGGGAAAAGGTAACTGCAACCGAATGGCATAATATCGTTCTGTGGAGAGGCCTTGCCGAAATTGCAGAAAAATATGTCAGGAAGGGGAGCCAGCTTTACATTGAGGGTAAGATCAGAACCAGGTCATACGATGACAAGGATGGCAACAAAAGGTATATGACCGAAATTGTGGCCGACCAGATGCAGATGATAGGCAAAAAATCAGACACCACCGGTGACGACACCGGCGAAAGGCAACCAGGCAGTGCATCGGCACCATCACGGGAGGAGAAACCAAATGCCTCTTTCAACAGGAAAGAGTCAGGCAACCAATATAATGGCGACTTCGCATCTTCAGGCGAAGTATCAGACGACACTTTCGATGCAGCAGGGGCTTCAGGCGATGACGACCTTCCGTTCTAGATCATTATCAAAACTATTGTGTATTGGAAACTGAGGATCCTCTTTCTGCGATTTTCCTGACAACCGGAATGATTTTAAACCAGCCTGACCTGAAGATTATTACAGGCCTGGCAATACTTCTTTTGCTGCTTGTACTCTCAGCCCTCATGTCAGGCTCTGAGGTGGCTTTCTTCTCACTCACTCCATCGGATATCGAAAAACTGAAAACCTCAAAATCCAAAAAGGCTGCCACTGTTCTGAGACTCCATTCAAACCCCGAAAAGCTGCTCAGCACGATTCTCGTAGCCAATAACTTCGTTAACGTATCAATAATAATACTGGCTGCATTTATAAGCGCCTCACTATTTGACTTTTCAGTAAACCCTGTTGCTGCATTTATCATTGAGGTCGTCGTAATCACATTCCTGCTGCTTCTCTTTGGAGAGATCCTGCCAAAAGTTTATGCCACCCACAACCATATGGGGTTTGCAGTATACATGGCCACATGGCTGAAAATAGCATTCGTGCTCTTTAAACCGGTAGCGTCGCTACTCGTATTATCAACTTCATTTCTGAAGAACAGAACGAGGTCACGGCAAAAAGGAATCAGCATGAACGATCTCTCTGACGCCCTTAACCTTCCATCGGTAGAAACCGGTGAAGATGAAAAAATTCTCAAGGGTATTGTAAAATTCGGTAATATCAGCGTAAGCGAGATAATGACACCCCGGGTAGATGTTATGACTCTAAACATCAAGTCAGACTTCCGCGAGATACTCCCAATGATCTTTGAATCAGGTTTCTCCAGAATACCTGTCTATGCTGACACCTTCGACAATGTTAAAGGAATCCTGTATATCAAGGATATCCTGCCGCATACCGACAAGCCGGCGAACTTCAGGTGGCAGTCGGTAATTCGACCCCCATATTTCGTGCCTGAAACCAAAAGGATAAACGAGCTGCTCAAGGAGTTTCAGCTCAAAAAGATACACATGGCTGTGGTTATTGACGAATATGGTGGAACCAGGGGCATTATTACCCTTGAGGATATTCTCGAAGAAATAGTGGGTGAGATTACCGACGAGACAGATGAGGACGAAGTGGTATACCGCAAAGATGCTGACAACAGCTATCTCTTTGTGGGCAAAACGTTGCTCAACGATTTCAGTAAGATTCTTGAAATAGAGGGCGACCCTTTTGAAGATGTCAGGGGCGACTCAGAAACCCTCGCAGGCCTTATACTGGAGCTTACGGGAGAGATACCCGGAAAAGGCCACACAGTGAACTACGGTAACTTCGTATTCACAATCACATCAGCCGACAGAAGAAGAATTAAGGAGATTAAGGTTACCCTGCTGGATGAAAAGAAGAATTGACTCTATCCTGACCGTAATTGCTATTGCTGTGGTATTGATATTCACGGGGTGCAGGGAAAGGCTGCTGCCACGCCCCAGGGGATATTACCGCATAGACCTCCCTGAGAAACATTATGTACTTTATGATTCATTATGTCCATTCATATTTGAATACCCTTCATACGGTAAACTCACCGAGAGTTCTGAACCCGATGCCGAGCCCTGCTGGTTCGATATCGTATTCAACAGTTACAGGGCCAGGATACATATCAGCTACAAGCCGGTAGCCGGAAATCTCCCCTCTCTCCTCGAGGACACATATACTCTTGTTTATAACCATACCATAAAGGCAGATGCCATTCGTGAGATACCTTTCTCCAACGATGAGGAGAATGTATCCGGACTGCTTTATGATCTAAGGGGAAACACCGCAACAGCCGTGCAGTTCTACCTGACAGACAGCACTAGGCACTTCCTCAGGGGCTCTCTCTATTTTTATGCATCTCCGAATGAAGACTCACTCTCGCCGGTGATAAGCTTCTTCAGGGAAGATATCATCCACCTGATTGAAACTACCAGGTGGAAAGAGCAAAACATAACTACCTCAAGATGAGTTGTATCTCGAAGCACTTCCTCAGCGCAGACACAATTTTGGGTGTATGGAAGATCGAAGAGGATCTTCAGAGCCTCCTTGAACAGGTCCAGCTTTCTGCCGATGACAAGAAGAAGTTCAGGACATTTCGCAGCAATTCGCGCAAAACAGAATTTCTAAGCGTGAGGGCCCTCCTTGCCGAAGTTCTGGGACCTGACGCACGAATAGTATACAACAAAAACAATAAGCCTTTCCTTAAAGATGGCTCACACTTCATTAGCATTTCCCATTCTCATGGCCTTACGGCCATACTGCTCAGCAAGACCGAAAAGGTTGGTATCGACCTCGAATACATGAGTGCCAACATCACAGCCTTTGCCTTCAAGTTTCTCAACAGAAAGGAGAAGGTTATAAGAGACCGGGAAAAGAAGAAATACCACCTCTATATCCACTGGTGTGCAAAAGAGGCTCTCTACAAGATATGCGACAAGGAGGGTATCAATATCAGAAGGGATATAACCGTAGAACCCTTCGATCTGCATGACTCGGGAGAAATCACCGGAAAGGTAAGGACAGACAGGATTGATGAGGTGTTTGACCTCTGGTACACCAGATATGACAATTACGCCATTGTATGGACGAAAAAGCGTTATGAAGATGTTGATATCGAGAAGCAGAAAGAGTTTAGCGCTACTGCTGGATCCAGATAAAACCGGAGGGGCAGGGCTTGATGCCGTAATCCGAACCGCTGTGGCAGCAGGGGTAGACCTGATAATGGCTGGTGGCAGTCTTACTTTCCGACCGGTTGAAAAACTAATCGAAGAGGTCAAATCCAGGTGTGATATCCCTGTGGTCCTCTTCCCGGGTAATCTGCTCCAGCTGACCGATAAGTCAGATTATATCTTCCTTCTCTCTCTTATTTCAGGAAGAAATCCCGAGCTGCTGATCGGCAACCACGTTATTGCAGCTCCATTCCTAAGAACAGTAAGACATAAAGTAATTCCGGTAGGATATATACTGATCGGCAGCGGTTCAGAGACCTCGGTTACCTACATGAGCCAGACAGAACCAATACCTGCCTCAAAACCCGAGATTACGGTTGCCACTGCCATAGCCGGCGAATTGCTGGGTATGAGGCTCATATACCTCGAAGCCGGTAGTGGCGCAAAGACACCGGTTCACCCGAAAACCATATCTGATGTAAGGGCGAGCACCTCACTGCCCATTATTGCCGGAGGGGGCTACAAAACGGAGCAAGCAATCAGGGAGGCCTACGAGGCCGGTGCCGACATGCTGGTTGTCGGCAACGGTGTTGAGGAAAACCAGTCTCTGCTGACAGAAGCCTGCAAGGTGCGTAACAGTTTCAATGCCGGCTGAAAAAAAAGGGCCACAGCCTGTAGCCGTGACCCTTTGAATATCATTGCAATATACTATACTATCCGCATTTCAGAACAGTCTCAATCTGGTATTTGGCTGCCTGTGCAAACTCTCCGTGAATAGCCCTCTTGTATGACTCACATGCCTTGCTGTTATTGCCAAGAGACTCGTATGACTTACCGAGGTTAAAGTAGTACTTGGCCTTGTCGGCAGCTGAACCCTCATCAAGGTCGGCAGCTTCAATCAGCGCGTCGATGGCATCTTCCCACTTGTTCATCGACATACGTGCCAGTCCGAGCTGGTAGTAAACTATTGGGTTGTCATCCATGCCAAACTTAATTGCATTCTGAAGGTTGATCTCAGTCTCTGAGAACTGCTTCGCCTGCATCGATTTCTGAGCTGCATTGAAGAAGAAGGCTGTTACTACCTTCCTTATGTTTTCAACATCACCAAGGTCAGCGGGCCTTGGATTGACGTTCATGCCTGCTATTGCAGCCTCAACCATCTCATCCTCCATATCCCTCTCATTGTACACCAGTACCTTTCCGAGGAAAGCCTTGACGCTCCTGTCATCATACTGGATTGCTGAGTTATAATTATTAATTGCATCATCGTATTTCTTCTCCTTCATCGCAGAATTGCCAAGCGCCAGGTAAATGGCAGCAACCGTCGGGCGGGCGTTCTGAGCAATCAAAGGTGTGTTGTACTTCTCCGATGCGGCAATGCAGTTCTTAAGCTGAGCCAGTCCTCCATTGAGATCTCCCTTTTGTACCAGCGACCTGGCCCAGTCAAAGTAAATCTTCGGGATTTGTGACATTGCATTGGCCCTAAGGCCCAGAGCCTCTTCGTCACCAACTTCGTCGGCATACTTGATTGCCTGCTCAAATGACTTGATAGAGGCCTCGGGGTTCATGGTGGCAAATTGCACGCCCATGTTGAATGCATCTACTACCTCTTTCATTGTGACCTGGGCCGAAGCACTGAGCGTTAGCAACATAACCACAACCGCGGCAGTATACCTCCTGTAGGATCCTTTAAAAATTTGCATAAAATTCAAGTTTTAGTTATTAACACGATTTGCAAATATATAAAAATGTCGCTATTACCAACCTATCAACATACTTGCAAATCTTTTCCATACCCTGTTTGTCAAAAACCATACCAATCAGCGCAAAAGCTCCGGCAGAGGATCTCCGGTGCATGCATTGGGCAAAGGTATTCTCATTATCGATGAAAGGGTGGCCGCAATGTCGGTCATGCTGACCCGCCTGTTTACCATTGCCCTGTTTACACTCCAGCCATACCACACCAGAGGAACATGGGAATCATAGTCCCACGGTGAATTGTGATTGGTGATGAAGTCTCCCCTGTCTACCCAGCCGGGCTGAAGTATGAGTATCACATCACCCGACCTCAGGGGTGAGTAGTTATTGCTGATCCTCCTCAGGTGCCCGTTCGAAAAATTATCCGTCTCGAAAGCATAATAGGGATACGCAGCGGCAACACCCGAAAACTGTATCATAAACCGTGAAACCCGGTTCTGTATCTCCTCTAGCGGTATGCGTGCATCCTCAATAAGGTTACGGTTAAGGAATATCTGCCTCTCGTGATATCCCCGAACCCATTCACCCTGGCCATATATCGCATTCATATAGCTGCGCAGCAATGTAATCGCCTGATTCTGCCTGAAGTAGCCCGATGGTATCCTGTTCGACTCTAGTACAGTTGGCACCTCGCAAACACCATGGGCCGCAGTGAAATACACAAGTATGTTCCGCTTTCCGAGATGCTCATGCAGGTAGGCAAGAAGCCTCTCAACATCCACATCGAGACGGTAGAGTGCATCGAGAGCCTCAACCGATGAGGGCCCGAACCTATGGCCGATGTAATCGTTTGCCGAGTAGGCAATTGAAATAAAATCTGTATTATCTCCTCTGCCAAGCCCCTCCGCCTCTATCAAACGCAGGGCAAGATCGGTGGTCATGCTGTTGCTGAAAGGCGTTTCCTTCAGAAGGGTGTATTCTCTCCTCTTGATCAACCCTCCCGACATACTCATCCTGTTCAGGTCATACGGGAACACAAACCTTCCGTTGAAGCCCACTTCGTGGGCCGATGAATCAGGAAGTGCATTGGAATAAAACGACTCATCCCTCAGCTTTTCCCATCTGCCCGAAAGATAGCTGTCAGCAGGCTTAAGTGCATTAAGGTCATTGAGCCATGAAGGAAGGGCCTTCATATAGTAGGTACTCGACATCCACGAGCCTGTTCTTTCGTCAAACCAGAAAGCTCCGTCAGCAGCATGACCGGCACCCAGAACGGCAGTGTAATCTTTCATGCCTATTCCGTATACCTTCGATCTACCGTTACCTGACAACTTCAGCTCATCAGAAAATGTCGATGCCTGAAGGCTTGATGCCGAATGAAGTCCGCTCTCGAAGCTTCCCCCGGTGGGGTTTACCGAAAGATCCTTGGTGCAATAGATAAGTTCATTCCTCAGAGGTTCGAACCAGTTGTCTGAAGGTATTCCATGGAACGCCGGCTCTGTCCCGGTGCTGATAGTGGCGTAGCCCGGTGCTCCCTGCGTGAGAAGATGCCCGAATGAAGCATTCCTGTATGTGGTTCCCTCGTTGATTAGCCTCCTTATGCCATTCTCGGTAAAGTTATCGCGTGCCCGCTCAAGCTGGTCAAACCGCAGTTGCTCAACCACGATCCCGATTATAAGCTTTGGCTTGTCTGGGGGAATATATGCCCCCTGTGAACTGATATCGGTCAAAGGCAACACCAAAAGGGTTGCCGCAAATATTATCACTCTCCTCTTCACCCCTGGGATATCATTTAAGTTGAGCTGCAAAATTATCTCTTTTCATGGGTTATCCAAGCTGCCATGACTATTATACAGCAGCTACCGTACTATTACGGCTTTGCTCCTCAGTGACTCACCTGATGGTAAATGCCTCACCCTGACGACATATACTCCGGGTGCAAGACCGGGCTGGTCGATGTGAACCCTCATGCCCGTATGGTATTGAACCTTCATCCTAACCACCTGCTTTCCTGAGAGCGCATTTATATCAATCTCAACCTCACCCTCAAAAGCCACAGGCAGAGCTATGCTGAATACCCCTTTTGAAGGATTTGGCATCAAAACCATATTGTCAGGCCTGAGAGTATCCTCACCATTATACAGCTGACTCATGGCAATGTCAAGCCATGTTGCTGATCCGCGTGATACCTGCACCCCTGTTACGAGCGTATCCCTGAAACCTGGCGAAGAAAAGCGAATCTGCCATGTGCCGTCAGCCAACAGTCTCTGATAATTACCCGTGACAGGTGAGGAATATACATGCGAACTGTCACGGTCATGACCCGCTATGAACAGCCTTGCTCCTACAGGCTCACCATTCCTGGCATTTGTGACCCTTCCCCTCAATCCATGCATCGCGAACCCAAGGTAATTGAGAAGCGACCTGTAGTTGTATTGCCATAGAGACTCAAGCTGATCTGCCGGTGTTCGTTTTATGTAATGAATTTCAATGGTTATCTCCCTTCCCTGCAATTCCCAGGTGACGAAATCCTGCCTGCCACCGAAGATTACATACCAGACCGATCCCTTCACAATTCCGTCATTATAATCCCTGAGATATCCAGCAGGGGAGTATTTATGAACAGTGTCGGCATAGGCCCTGCTCAGTGTTACGAACCAATTGTTGTCGGCATGAAGCCTCGTCCACCTGTCCCACGGATAGTTCAGAACCTCGGCTCCTGAATGAAAATTTGCCGACAGAACAAACCTGCGCTGTCGCATGAAGGCCATCATGTCAATTGTCTCCTTATCAGGCACAATGTCAAGGTCCATCGGATCAGGAAAATTCCTGTTCAGGTCGCTGCCGTTGGCATTGCCCCTTGTGGGATTGCTGCTTACCGCATCGCCGGTGCGGTAGGTTCCGTCAGGATTAGCCAGAGGGTTTATGTATATCTGAAGATTGTCAACCAGGTATCTGACATAATCATCTGTGGCATAGCTGGTCAGCAGATAGTCTGCCAGCCTGAGCATCAGCACGAAACCTGCCAGTTCGTCGCCGTGCATCGTTGAGGAATAGAAAACCTCAGGCTCGTCTGCCTCATCAAGATGAACATTGTCTGAAATCTTAAGCACCAGTACAAGCCTTCCCATAACACTTGTGCCTATGGTGTCAAGCCTGCAGAGGGCAGGGTAGTCAGATGCAAACTTCCGCATTATAGAATCATACTGGGTATAGGTCGGGTAACTTTGCCACTGCATCGCCTTTGTAATGTCAGGGGCGGTTATCAAACCCTTCGCCTCCTCAGGCTCTTTAAGGCTGTAGTCTATTCCTGTTTTCAGAAATGCCTCTGCCGTTGCAGCAGTAATGACCAGGTGCAGCAGCCCCTCCCTGTACCTGTCAATCGAAACCAACCGCCCAAGCTCCGTAGCCCAATCGTAATTCTCGTATTTTACCGTTACTTCAGCCTGCCCGTATACCGAGATTATCTCTCTGAGTCTTATTGAGTCAGCCGGTTGCTGTCCGGCAGAATGACTGCAGATGGTAATAAGAATAAAGGGTATCAGGAGATGTCTCCTCATCTGATGGTTTATACATTAAACCTTATGTGCAGTATATCACCGTCATGCACAATATAGCTCTTCCCTTCAACAAAAAACCTGCCAGCCTCACGGCAGGCATGCTCAGAACCAAGCTTCACGAAATCGTCATATTTCATCACTTCAGCCCTGATAAAACCACGTTCAAGGTCTGAGTGGATTACGCCGGCAGCCTGTGGGGCAGTCATGCCCTCCCTGATGGTCCATGCCCTGATCTCCTTAGGCCCGACAGTGAAAAAGGTCTTCAGCTTCAGCAGACGATAGGCTTCATGCACAAGCCTGTTCACCCCTGGCTCATTGAGACCAGCATCACGCAGGAATTCCAGCCTGTCATCACGGTCAGCGAGTTCTGCAATCTCAGCCTCAAGGGTTCCGGCTATTATCATCGCCCCTGCATCGCGGTCGCGCAGAAACTCAATCACCCTTGCCGAATGCTTGTTGCCGTTCACGGCTGAGTCAGAATCGACATTACATACAAAAAGCACCGGTTTCATCGTCAGCAGGAAAAGATCATCAATATACTTCCTCTCCTCATCCTTTACCTGAAGGTCGCGGGCATTGCCGAAATTCTCAAAATGCTGCTTGAAGATATCAAGTACCTCAATACCCCTCCTGGCATCCTTGTCACCGGTCTTGGCAGCCCTTTCAAGCCTCGCAATCTTCTTCTCAACCGACTCAAGGTCCTTTACCTGCAACTCAAGGTCAACAGTCTCTATATCCCTGACCGGATCAACAGACCCGTCGCCGTGAGGAACATTCTCATCCTCAAAACACCTCAGCACATGTATCAGCGCATCAGTATTGCGGATCTCGGCAAGGAACCGGTTGCCCTCCCCCTTGCCCGAACCTCTTGTCAGTCCCGGAATGTCAACTATCTCAAACGTCGTATGAATGATCTTCTCTGTAGGCTTATGTCTCTCCAGTTCATAGAGCCGCTGGTCGGGCACCTGTATCATACCCAGATTGGGGCGTGCAGCCCCAAATGTGTTTATCTCACCCCTTGTGTTTGATATGCAGTTGAAAATCGTTGTTTTACCGCAATTTACCAGCCCTATTATCCCGCATTGTAACGCCATCTCACCTCCTGAAAAAATATATGCAAATTTATCAAAATTACTTAATTTTGGTTTCCGTCGGCAGAAAGCAAAACAATGAAACACCGATCACCCCCAGCGATGCATTAAACCTTCGGCCGCCAGGTGAATCTAACATACATTGCACTTTTTGGTTTTTGAAGAGATTTAACGACGATAGCGAGATACTGGGTGTTCTTGATACAGACACTGAGAAAGGATTCAGGTTGCTGGTTGAGAAGTATGGCAGAAGGCTTTACTGGCATATCAGAAGAATGGTCATTACCCATGAGGACGCTGATGATGCACTGCAGAACACATTTGTAAACTGCTGGAAAAACATCTCACGGTTCAGAAATGAGAGTCCGATCTACACATGGCTCTATACCATCGCCACAAACGAGGCTCTGATGTCGATCCGAAAGCGTAACAGAATGGCTGAGAGTTCATTCGAAACGGTTGGTGATATCTTTGCACATACACTTGAGGGAGATTCATGGTTCGACGGAGACGAAGCCGAAGAAAAATTGCAGAACGCAATTCTGTCTCTCCCGGAAAAACAGCGCCTGGTGTTCCTGATGAAATACTATGACGATATGACATACGAAGAAATAAGCACGATAACGGGAACAACAACAGGAGCGCTGAAAGCATCATACCATCATGCCGTGAGAAAAATTGAAGAATTCATAACCGGCTGATTAAACCATTACTGCTAAGCAACATCTCAGAAGATGATGAAGAATCTTGAGAAAAACACACAACAAACTCCGTTCAAAGTACCGGAAAACTACTTTGACGAACTGAACGAAAGAATACTGAATAGTACTTCCGAAAAGAGTGTCGGCAGAATCATCAGGCAAAGGGGTCTGTCAATAATCCGCCCGTGGTTGTCACTGGCAGCAATCATCACAGGCGCAGCACTGATTACATTGGCCGTGCTTCACCTGACAGGAAGGGGCAGTCACGCTCTCAACGATGATTCAAACGGTACACTCATCGCTGATATTCCACAGTTCCTGGTCGATGGCATTGACCTCTACCTTATCGAGCTCGATATGCACGACAATATCGAACAGGGCGCAACTTCAGAGGTAAATATGCAAGACGATATTGTAGAATTCCTGATGGTTAATGAGATTGATTTTACTATACTCCTCGAGTACCTTAACGATAAACTTCAGCTCTGAAAGCATCCTGAAGAGAAAATAGTTACTAAAAACATGATCATATGAAAAAAGCACTTATTGTTCTGATAGCTGTAACAGCGTTTGCTTTGCCACGTGAACTGAAATCGCAGGGGCAGGACTTTGAAAGGATTCAATCGTACAAAATTGCCCTCTTCACCAGAAGGCTTAATCTTACTCCGGCTGAAGCTGAAAAATTCTGGCCGGTTTACAATGAGTATGACCACAGGCGAACCCGGCTCCAGCAGCAAAGAGCAGAGACCATAAGGATGGTCAACCAGAATGAGGGCAGAATGTCTGACGGAGAACTTCTTAAGGCTGCAGACAGACTGATAGCCATGCAGGTTGATGAGGCTTCACTGACAGAAGCATTGCATAAAAAGCTGAAGGAGATTCTTCCTCCCGCAAAGGTTATCAGGGTCTATCAGGCTGAGAACATGCTCAGGAACCAGCTGCTTAATGAACTGCGGGATCAGCGGGAGATAAGGAGAGAGCCCCTCAGGCCGGGAAGATAACTCAGAAGCTGTAGGCCTGCATAAACCTTACCGCCTTCTCGATTTCAGGATACATTACCCTGTCATCTTCGACAAAGGAGACCTCTCTTCTGAAGTCACCCAACAGGTTCTCGATGTATGCTGATGACCTTAATGGACGCCTGAATTCAATGGCCTGAGCTGCAGTGTAGAGCTCTATTCCAAGAATCGTCATTGTATTCTCAGCTATCCTGAGCAGACGGGTGGCGCCGTTGGCACCCATGCTGACATGATCCTCCTGTTCATTTGATGATGGTATCGAGTCAACCGATGTCGGTGTGCAAAGCTGCTTGTTGCGGCTTACCAGTGATGCCGCAGTGTACTGAGGTATCATGAATCCGCTGTTTAGACCCGGATTCGCCACAAGGAATTCAGGCAGGTTCCTCTGACCCGATATCAGCCTGTAGATGCGCCTTTCAGCAATACTGCCGAGCTCTGCAATCGCATTTGCCATATAGTCAAATACAAGAGCCAGGGGCTGACCGTGAAAATTACCTCCCGAAAGTATCTTGTCCTCTTCAGGAAATATTGTTGGATTGTCAGTTACTGAGTTTATCTCGGTTAACAACACCTTCTCAAAATACTGAAGGGCGTCTCGTGTAGCCCCGTGAACCTGGGGTATGCACCTGAATGAATAGGGATCCTGTACGTGAACCTTCTTTCTGACCGCGATTTCACTCCCATCAAGTATCTCCCTGAAGTTTGCAGCTGTAAACAGTTGACCCTCATGGGGCCTTATTCTGTGAAGGGCTTCGTTGAAAGGCTCCGTTCTTCCGTCATAAGCTTCAAGCGATACCGCGGCAACCGCATCGGCAGCTCTTACAAGCCTGCGCGACATGAGAGCAACATGTACCCCGTGAGCGCTCATGAACTGTGTTCCGTTAAGGAGGGCAAGCCCCTCCTTGGAACGAAGTTCAACAGTCGGAATATTGATCTTATCAGAAACCTTCGAAGCCGGCATCCTTTCTCCCATGTAGCGGACCTCACCAAGACCGAGCAGCGGCAGCACAAGGTGTGCCAGCGGAGCAAGGTCGCCGGAAGCCCCGAGAGAGCCATACTCAAACACAATGGGAATTATCCCCCTGTTGTACATGTCGATCAGGCTTCTTACAGTTACTTCCTGAACCCCTGAATAGCCAAGGCTGAGAGCATGCACCTTCAGCAAAAGCATCAGCTTTACTATATCTTCCCCTACTTCCTGACCTGTACCGCAGGCGTGTGACATTACCAGGTTCCTCTGAAGCTGGTTCAGCTGATCACGGCTTATGGTTTTATTGTACAACGCCCCGAAACCGGTTGTTACTCCATATACAGGGGAATCATGGTTTTCAAGCTTCCTGTCAAGCCAGTCGCGACAACGGTTGATAAGACCGGCCGACTCTGCCGACAATTCAAGGGTAAATGGCTGGTTTACTGTTTCCCCAATCTGATCTATGGTAAGCGATTCGGGTGTGATTAAAAGAACTCTATTCATATCTGCCCAATAATTCATCTTTTTTAAGCCTTGACTGGGTACCTGAGCCCATATCCCTAAGGGTTACCTCCCCGGCAGATATCTCATCAGCCCCTGCTATCAAAACCTCTGGTATATGTCTTGAATCAGCGTAACTGAACTGTTTCCTGAGCTTTATCGCATCTGGGAACAGCTCTGCATTAACACCCCTGCTCCTTAGCTGACGCGCGATCTCGAGAGCGTAGCCAAGTTCTCTTCCACCGAAATTCACTATCAGCACCCGGGTTCCTGTTTTCGAAAACGGGGGGAACAGACCTGCCTGTTGCATAACATCATAAATCCTGTCTGCACCAAATGAGATGCCAACCCCTGAAACACCCTCCATGCCGAAGATGCCGGCAAGGTTATCGTAACGGCCTCCCCCGCAGATGCTGCCAATCTCAATATCAAGTGACTTGACCTCAATTATGGCTCCGGTATAATAGTTAAGACCTCTGGCAAGGGAAAGATCAAGTTCAACACTACCAGACTCATCATCAGTCATGTAAGCAAATAGCTCACGCATCTCGGCTATCCCCTTTAATCCTGTCTCACTGGGTGCAAATATCCTCTCAAGGAGATCGAGCCTCTCAGGAACATCCCCCTGCATCGTCAGCAACGGCATTATCGTATCTATTGCGCTTCCGGGTATACCCTTCTGAATCAGCGATGCAACGACACTGTCAACGCCTGTCTTCTCAAGCTTGTCGATCTCAACAGTTATGTCTGTAATCCTTTCTCCAACTCCCGCTATCTCAGCAATGCCGGCAAGAATCTTCCTGTTGTTGAGCTTTGTAACCGTCTTTAGTCCCAGTCTCCTGAATACCTCCTTTATTATCAGTATCAGCTCATATTCATTCATCATTGAGTCGCTGCCTATCACATCGGCATCGCACTGGTAAAATTCACGGTACCTTCCCTTCTGCGGTCTGTCTGCCCTCCACACCGGCTGAATCTGAAATCTCTTGAACGGAAAGGTTATTTCATTCCTGTGCTGAACCACATATCGCGCAAAAGGAACAGTGAGATCATACCTCAGCCCCTTCTCGCAAATCCTGGCCGATAACTTTAAAGAATCAGCGGAGGCCAGTTCATCTTTGTCAATACCGCTAAGGAAATCACCAGAATTGAGAATCCTGAACAGCAACCTGTCACCTTCATCGCCATATTTGCCCAGGAGGGTGGAGAGGTTCTCCATGGCCGGGGTTTCGATCGGCTGGTAACCGTATAGCGTAAATACCGATTTTATTGTGTCAAAGATGTGGTATCTCCTCTGCATCTCATCAGGGGAAAAGTCACGTGTTCCTTTCGGAATAGCAGGTTTTGCCGGCATAATTAATGATTGAAATTTTCCGGGTAAAAATACAAAAATATGTCCACCTCATAAGAAATTACCCGCCGGGCTGCCAAAATCTTCTACCATACCTGTGGTATGTAGGTCTGCTCATCCTTGGGGGGACGGACATACGCGATATCGTTTCTTCTTGGTTTCAGCCTGATCGGCTTGTTCTTTACCTCCTCATAGGGGATCAGGCTGAGAAGGTGGTCGATACAATTAAGCCTCGCCCTCCTCTTGTCATCTCCCTCGACAACAAACCACGGAGATTGTTTCGTATCGGTGAACGAAAACATCTTGTCCTTTGCCATCGAATACTCAACCCACCTGTCGCGTGATTCAATATCCATCGGACTAATCTTCCATCTCTTGATAGGATTTTTAATCCGATCCTGGAACCGCTTCTCCTGCTCTTCATCACTTACCGAGAACCAATATTTGATAAGGATAATCCCCGACCTGATAAGCATCTTCTCAAATTCAGGGCATGACCTCAGGAACTCCTCGTACTCTTCATTGGTGCAGAAGCCCATAACCTTCTCAACACCGGCCCTGTTATACCAGCTACGGTCGAAGAGTACAATCTCTCCGCCTGCAGGAAGATGCTGAACATACCTCTGGAAGTACCATTGTGTCTTCTCCTTCTCGGTAGGTGTGCCGAGGGCGACTACACGACAGATACGCGGATTCATGCAAGCCGAAATAGTCTTTATGGCTCCTCCCTTACCGGCAGCATCTCTTCCCTCAAAGACAACCACCACCTTAAGCATCTTCTCCTTCACCCATTCCTGAAGTTTTACCAGCTCCACCTCGTACTTCGGCAATGCCTTGAAATATAAACCTTTCGAGAATCTCTTTTGCTTTTCAACACCGATATCGTGATAAAGCTCCGTCCGTTCAAATTTTTCTCCTGCCGGCTGCTGGTCCTTCTTCTTTGCCATATGTTCCTGAGTTTTGAGAGAATAATAATGGTATTTCAACAGGAAATTTAAGAAAATCCCTGAAACATGACAAGAAAGCGTACAATTTTTGCCTGAATCGAAGTTCGGCTTACCTGAATGGCCGCCGGTTCTTACTGAATAAAGGGAATACTTAGAGGATATCTGAATGGCACACCCTGTGACGCTCTGATAGAAGCAATAATCACACAAACAAATTCGAGTGTCAAAAGCGCAAACAGGAAAAAGAAACCCACTATCAGAAACATCAGGGGAATGCAGAGCACAGAGTAGAGAAGCACCGACAACTGAAAATTCAGGCTCTCCTTTCCGTTCCGGTCAACCCATTCCGAATCTGTTCTCCTTGAAAGCCAGAAGATAAGAGGCCCGAGAATGCCTCCAAAAAGGATAAAGATATAACCGGCAAAAGCAGATAGATGGCATAGCATTGCCCAGTTTCGTTCCGATCCTGAATATTCATTTATATCTTCCATGACTCAAAGCGTTTACTCAAAAGACAGTCTTAACCTGTGTAGTGCTGCATCAGAAGCGACCAATTCTTCTCAGGTCGGCAGGAAGAAATCCGTTTGGGTTCCTCTGGTCTATCTTGTGGTTGTTGAAATAATACATCCTGGCATCCTCTGTTCCGATAAGGATCTTGAAAACATATGCCCCCCTGACCTCATCCGGCGGTCCAACCTTGTGAAGTATCAATGTATTTGGTCTCCTCTCGGCAATGGATTTCATTATCTCACTCTCTTCAACCAGGCGGAAATCGCCTGAATATATTGCCCTGATCTCCTCTTCAGAAGATATCGATGCCGCCATGTCAATCTCTCGCGCCAGTATAGTCTTTCCCTCTATTTCAGGCACAAACTGGTTGTAGTATCGAAGAAACCTCACGCCCGGTGTCTTCGGATTTTCTATAATAACCTTCGCATGCTGCTGAATGAACTCTACAAGCAGGCCCAGTTTATATCCATAATCTGCATCTGCATCCTCACCGGCAAAATCAAGCGGAATAGCGCAGAATTCGGGCATATCCTCAAGGTTTCTCACCTTCTTGCCCAACAGAAGGTTCAGAAAAGAAAAAGAAGAGCCTGTCTTGTCGCGCTCATAGAATGACTCTGTCAGTACCAGGAATGACCATGACGGTTCCTGCCTCCTCTTGTTGAATTCATCAATTGTTATGAACTCGTAAGGGGTCAGCTTCCAGAATTCGGTAACCGCGGCACGAATGGCCGGATTGTATTCTGAAAACGGAGAGTTCTCAAGTACCACACCGGTTTTCGAAGCAAGCAACAGCCTGCCCTCCTCAACGGTAGGAAAAGGGGCCTGAGCCATTACTGAAACAGCAAGTATAAGTTGCAACGTTAGTAAAATGGTTGTTCTCATCATATCTATTTAGTTGGTAGGTAGAGTGGATTCCTTTCATTGTATCGCCTTACATAGACGAACATAAGCTGCTTCTGCTTCTTCCTCGACAGACGTACATATTCATCATGCAATTCAGGGTCGTTCATCAGGAGAATTGTTACATTCCTTGGCTCATAGTCAACCACCTTGCCTGTTTCGAAATCAATAAGGTATTGCTTCAGTTCCGTTCTTGCAACGTTTGATTGCCTGTAGGGCATCCCGTAGGAGTAGGGATTGTAATAACTGCTGTAGGGATTGTAGCCGTAAGGGTAATAGGAATAATAGGGATCATAGTAACCACCGTAAGGGTAATTACCGTAATGCCTTGAATCGTACATTGTTATGTCAGCAACAAAGTGACATATGCTGCCAATGAAAGTAATCCGGTTGAAGTTTTCCTGTACCTGGACGTATAATACTCCATTGCGTGCAAAACCCCAGATATCACCTTTCTTCAGCTCCTGCCTTACCCCCATTTCATCATAATAGTAGATCTTTTCTCCATCAAACACCTTTTTAAAGAAGTCCCTGTCATTGTAATCAGCAGAGGTCAGAAGTTTGGCTTTGGGAATCGGGTTATTTGTCTTTACCTGGTCAAAATTCAGATATATTCCATCAGTGAACTTGAATCCGGGCTCATATTTAACGGTCCTCTCCGGTTCCAGCTGGCCATGCAACACCACTGAACCAACTAATACCATGACCAGAACAGCTGAAATCATCCTGAATGTTTTCATGGCTCCTCCTTTTTGGTTTGTACCTACAAAATTCATACCGCCACAGACAAAAATAATCCATTAATCTGATTGTTGCCATAACCTGCAGTGTTTTTGAGATAAATATGTATTTTTACACTCTGCGATCGCCGGCTGAAGAGATGAAAATAACTGAGAATAAGTCTGAAAAGGTAAAGCAAAAAACGGAAGAAAAGGCGGGAGCCGGAAGCATCATGGTACCCGGAATACTCGGAGCTGTTGCTGTTCTGCTGATTTTGGCCTCACCATTGCTTGTCATTAAGGGTTATTACCTGTTTGCATTCATAGCAACCGGAATTGCAGTTGCAGCAGGTCTCTATGCCTCTGCCATACAGACTAAGTCTCTCAGGAGAGAGGAAAAAAGGCTGGCGGATATTACCAGGGAACGATTGAACCAGGGTGAGTTCATTTCGGGATTCTCGCACCGGATAAGGGAGCCTCTCAATAACCTTGTGATAGTTGGGGAATTACTTTCCGGTACCTCCCTGAATGAGAAACAGAAGGACCTGATCGAGACACTGATTGCCTCGACAACAAATATGGTATCAACCGTCAATGAACTTACAATGCAGGGTGCTGAAACCACTGCATTCGGTAAGAGAAAGGCAATCAGGTTCAATCTGCTTTCTGCCATACAGAATACAATTGAGATATTTAACCTGAAGGGAATAGCGCCTGTGGCTTTCTCGGTTGAATCGTCCGTGCCATCGGGTCCGCAACTTACAGGAGATCCTATAATAATCAAGCAGATAATAATTGACCTGCTCAATAACCTTACTGAGACCAAAGGCCATAGAGAAACAACACTGAGAATAAGCATTGATGAGCCTGAACCTGTTGATAGCTACCTGAATGTTCCTGTCAGATTCTCATCAGATTCGGAGCTTCTGAAAGATTATAGTGAAGACCTTCCTGAACCTCTTTCCCTAAGGCTTATCAGAGAGAACTCAGGCAGATACGAGTATAAGGCAGACTCATCAGGAACGAGACTCAGGGTGATCCTTCCATTTCTGCCTGCAGGGACGGACGAGAAACAGGAGGTTGTCATTTCACCCAGGATTGCCGAATTAAGACGCGAAAAGCCAAGAAAAAGGGAGATCAGGGAGTTGAACCTGCTTCTGGTCGAGGACAATGAGATTAACCAGAAGATAACCTATCTTACCCTCAAGCCACTGGTCAAAAGCATCGATACCGCTTCCAACGGCAAGGAGGCACTTGACATGATAGCCACTGCCGATTATGACATTATTCTGATGGACATTCAGATGCCTGTAATGGATGGCCTTGTGGCAACTGAAAAGATCAGGGCCCTCGAAAAGAGTACCGGCAGGCATGTGCCAATAATTGCCATCACAGCAAATGCAATGCTTGGAGACAAGGAAAAATGCCTCGCTGCAGGTATGGATGATTATATTAGCAAACCGTTTCATCCTGCAGCCCTTATCAGCAAGATAAAAGACTTCTTTTAAGATTCTCAGGGTCTGAAACCTATTATCAGAACATCATCAATCTGCTGGTTTGAACCTTTCCATGTGCTGAAGTTTTCTTCAAGTATCTCCCGCTGTACCTCCATAGAGTATTCATGAATGTTCACAAGAAGGTAACGTACCCTGCGGTTCATGAATTTCTTGTTTTCTGTACCTCCAAACTGGTCTGAATAGCCATCACTCAGAAGGTAAAATGTGTCTCCATTCTCCATCTGAATAACATGGTTGGTATAACAGTTTTCTGCCAGGCAGGTACCTATGAATTGCTTGTCTCCCCTGGTCTCTGTCAGCTTACCATCTCTTATCAGGTAAAGCGGAAGAAATGCTCCCGCAAAGCTCAGTTCCCTCTTCTTCCTGTCAATACAGCACACTGCAATGTCCATCCCGTCCTTTATCCCGTGAGAATAGCCATCCTCCCTGTGAATTATTGAAACCACCTCACAGTTAAGCTTATGGAGAATCTCTGAAGGTTCTGAAAAACTGCCACCCTGTATTACCCTGTCTATTGTCTGCAGGCCGATCATCGACATAAGTGCACCCGGCACACCATGACCGGTGCAATCAGCGAGCACCACCCATGTCTTTCCATCTATTTCACGTATGTAGTAGAAATCACCACTCACAATGTCACGGGGCATGAAAAGGATAA
>CAYUOS010000006.1:0-41954 GCA_964446435.1 uncultured Rikenellaceae bacterium
ACCCAGCACCGAGCACCCGGCACCGAGCACCCAGCATCCAGCACCCAGCACCGAGCACCCGGCACCCAGCACCCAGCACCCAGCACCTCACACCCCACCCAAGCCTCTCTGTTCGAAACAGCTGCTGAAGGTGAGGTCTATATAGGTCATAATATCAACGATATAAACAACACACCCCATGACTATCGTCTGGCCGGCACTATCGACGAGATAAGCAGCCTGGCATCGACTCTTACAACACTTAGCGCCTTCTGTTTCGACACCGAAACAACTGACATCAGCGCCCTCGATTCAGAACTGGTTGCCATTGCCTTCTCATGGGAAATGGGCAAGGGCTACCTGATACATTTTGACGGAAACAGGGAGGCTACCCTCAAAAAGCTTGATATTTTAAAGCCTGTCCTTGCCTCAGAAAACGTACTGAAAGTCGGTCATAACCTTAAATTCGACATACAGGTACTTGGCAACTACGGCATCGAGGTGGGCGGACCGCTGTTCGACACCATGCTGGCTCACTACCTGCTCGAGCCCGATATGCGCCATAAAATGGATTACCTGGCAGAGGCTTACCTTGGTTACAGGCCTGTACCAATTGAGTCTCTTATTGGAAGCAAAGGTTCAGGTCAGAAAAGCATGAGCACTGTGCCTCTGAAAGATATTGTGGAATATGCTGTTGAAGATGCAGACATTACATGGCAGCTTTACAACTACTTTAAATCACGACTTGAGGAGGAGGGCCTCCTCAACCTGGCCGAAACCATCGAGATGCCTCTTCTGAGAGTGCTGGCAAAAATGGAACGCAACGGGATTTGCCTGAATACAGATGACCTTAAGGCCTACGCAATACAGCTGCGTGAGATGATTATAGCCCTTGAGCAGGAGATATACAGGCTGGCGGGTCAGGAGTTCAATATTGCGTCTCCGAAACAGCTTGGTGATATTCTTTTCCTGAGGCTGAAGCTTGATTCTGATGCCAGAAAAACGAAAACAGGGCAATTCAGCACCAACGAAGAGATACTTCAGCGGCTGGCACATAAGCATCCGATTGTTGATAAGGTGCTTGAATTCAGGGGACTGTCAAAGCTTCTTTCCACTTATGTAGAATCTCTTCCCCAGCTTATCAGCCAGAAGACAGGCAGAATACATACCTCGTTTAACCAGGCAGTGGCATCAACCGGGAGGCTCAGCAGCAATAATCCGAATATGCAGAATATCCCCGTCAGGGATGAAGCCGGACGGGAAATAAGAAAAGCCTTTGTGCCTGGCGAGGGTTATACTTTCCTCTCTGCCGACTATTCTCAGATAGAGCTTCGGCTGATGGCTCACCTGAGCGGAGATGAGACCATGATAGCTGATTTTGAATCAGGAAATGATATACATGCCGCAACGGCATCAAAGATATTCGGAGTGCCTGTGGAAGATGTCACACGAGAGATGAGGGCAAGGGCAAAAACTGCCAATTTCGGAATCATATATGGCATTTCATCATTCGGACTGGCAGAGAGACTCACGATTGGCAGGAAGGAGGCAAAGGAGCTTATCGACGGTTATTTTGCATCCTATCCCGGTGTTAAGGTTTATATGGACAACTGCATAAGGGCAGCCAGGGAGAGGGGGTATGTAACCACGATGTTCGGCCGCAAAAGATATCTTCCTGACATAAACTCACGCAACCAGGTTGTTCGTGGCAATGCAGAAAGGAACGCAATAAATGCCCCTATTCAGGGTACAGCGGCCGACATTATCAAGGTTGCCATGATTCGTATATGTAATAGAATAGGAAAGGAGATACCCGATGCCAGGATGATCCTGCAGGTGCACGATGAACTGGTATTCGAGGTAAGACCCGAACATCTTGAAACACTTCGGACCATGGTAGTGGAGGAGATGGCAGGTGCTGCGAAGCTTAAGGTAAAGCTGGTAATCGACTCCGGGACAGGAGATAACTGGCTTGAGGCGCATTGATAATAATAGCATATAATGGCATATAAGGCGTAGAAGGGCGTAGTGGGCATAATCAAATTGCATTGCGGCAATTTTTGTATTTTTGTAACATAAACAGATATAAGCAAGATGGCGATAAAGGTTCTATTCTTTGGTGTGCTGGCCGATAGGGCAGGATGCAGTGAACGGATGTATGAGGGCATTACTGACACCAGGTCGCTTGAGATGAAGGTTGCAGAGGATATTGATGGCTTGCAGGAGTACCGCTATATAATATCGGTCAACAGGGATGTTACGGGCGAGAACACACCCCTCTCTGATGGTGATGAGGTGGCCTTCCTTCCTCCATTTGCAGGTGGCTGAAACAATTATATCCAAGGGATAATATGTTACGAGAGAAATGCCTTTTTGAGGGTCCGCTGCCCCACAGTATGATTGGGGAGGTTGTGGCAAAGGCTGCCCTGGGCGATACAACAGGTGGAATATCGGTATTTGCCGGTCAGGTAAGGGCCGATGTGGTTGATGGCAGAATCGTGAAGGCGATAGAGTATTCGTCTTATGAATCTATGCTGAGGAATGCAGTTGATTCCATAAGAGATATTATACTGCATGCCTTCAGTGATGTGAAGAGCGTAACCATCATACATTCAACAGGAGTTGTACGGGCTGGTGAGATATCCTTGCTGGTGATCGTAACCGCCGGACATCGCGACCATGCAATGAGGGCCTGCACTCATGCGGTTGAACTGGTAAAGGAGAAGCTACCTGTCTGGAAGAAGGAGTTGTTCGAGGACGACACCCACCGCTGGGTTTAGTCGGGGCTTTTCAATAGCGCGTCTTGAGAGCGATACTGCCAAGACCTTCAATCTCCCCTCCGGAGTAAAAGATCACCCTTCCCTTTTTTGATATTACCTCCCAGGCAACGACATCTGTAATATCTTCAATCGAGTCAGGCTGATTCGGATCTGAAATCATGCTGAAACTGCGATCGTCTGTCATAATCACTGCCTGGACAAAATCCTGATGCACCAGCAGCAATTCCCCCCTGCCATCAATGGCAGCCCTGTATATCTCCTGCAGGTCGGTAATTACCCTGCCGGTGGCTACAGCTTCCCTGATCTCAACGATTGCATTGGTCCTTCTTTTCTGTTGCTCCTCAAGGATAATCTCATAGCTTTGTGATGAAATCTGATGCGGTTTGATATTGTTGTAATCAATAGGCGAGTAGCCCAGGTATACTTCCTTATTGTCAGCCACCTGCATTAGCCTGCTGTAATTGTCTTCGGTACACACCACAACACATTGAAGTCCGGTTTCGAGATGAACTTTCACCAAAACCTTGTCTGTCTTGTTGAAAAACTCTCTGACCATATTATCAATTCGCTTCGGATCACTCCGCCTGGTCTTCTCCGTCTCATAGTAGGGATTCTCTTCTATGGGAAATCCTTGTCCGGTAACCTCACCGGTTATTGTATCATTAAGGGCTTCATAAAGATACACCCCATTCTGAGAGAGGAGCATAATCAGGTATTCCTCGCTTCTGTTAGATGCCTTTATGAGAGGCCGCAGAGCAAACTGGTCAGAGATGTATACTGCATTCCTGCTTACCGGCCATACAGACCTAACTATTTCAAGGGTGTTGGCAGAAACGTAAATATGCAGGCTGTCAAGATTATAGTTGATGTTGATCTTCTCCGGCAACAGACCAAGGTTCTCAAGAATTGGTTCAATGGCCCTTTTCCCGAACTCATCTGTTAGCCTCACCTCTGCCTCCCTGACAAGCTTCTTAAGGAGTATATCATCCTGAAGATTATCGGAGTGTGTCCTGTGTGTGTTCAGAGAGATAGTGACGCAGGGTTTTGAAGTCTCACCTGCAAGTTTTTCTGTTATCTCGCGAAATGTCATAGTCTGAATCTTTTAGTTAGACTGGCCTACTTAAGGCCAGCTGGTTTTAGTATTGCATTATACCTGGCCCGGTCGTTGAGCAACTCAACAGCCTTTATCACGGTAGAGTCTTTACGAACTGCATGCTCAAGAGCCCCCTCCTGGTAGAAATACCGCTCAATAATCTCATCCTCAAGTAGCTGAGCGATTTCAACCCTGAATAGATTCAAATCCTTTTCAAGGTCAACTGCGAGTCTTGACTGAAGCTGTTTAAAGTACTCCTCATAGAGTTCGTAATATCTCTCACGCTTTGCTGTGGCAATAAGGTCCTCGAGTCCTTCAGCAGTGGCTGTACGGTATGAAAAATTCCTCTCCTTGAGAAACTTCCTGAAATCCTCATATACACCATCATCGATTATGACCTGACTGGCAGATGTTATTCCGGTGTTATTGTGGTAGTAGCGTGTTCCGAAATCGAAAATATGGTTGTAGACATAAAGCTCGGTGGCCAGCTGGCTAAGCATCTGAGGCACGACCTCGATGTCGGGCATGATCCCTCCACCGTCCCTGACTATCCTGCCGTTCTTAGTCCTGAATTCCGAAATAAGCGAGTCTGGAATAAAACCGACACTTCCATCCTCATTGCGGTGCGCAAAGTCGAGTGCCTGGATGCATCTTCCGCTGGGGATGTAGTACTTGGCCGTGGTTACCTTAAGTTGAGCATTATAGCTTAGCGGCCTGGTGATCTGCACAAGGCCCTTCCCAAAGCTGCGCTGACCCATTACCACGCCCCTGTCGAGGTCCTGTATAGCACCTGCCACTATTTCGGCGGCTGAAGCCGAGCTTCTGCTTATCAGTACCACCATTGGAATAGTTTCATCTAATGCCTGTCGGGTTGTCTTATATGATGCGTCGAACTGTTTTACCTTACCACGTGTCGATACCACTTCATTCCCGGGGCCTACAAAGATGTTTACTATATCTGCTGCCTCATTCATCAATCCGCCGGGGTTGCCACGCAAGTCTAAGATCAACTGTTTGGGCTTATGCTTATCCCTCATTGAGATGAAGGCATTCCTGACATCCTGGGTGCAGTTCTGGGTGAAGTTGGTAAACCTTATGTAGGCTGTATTTTCATCAATCATTCCGTACCAGGGTACAGGACTGACTGATACGCGCTCCCTCTTTATCCTCACAACCTTCTCTTCACCCATCCTCTCGATTGTCACATCGATAACGGTACCCGGGTCGCCTTTAAGGTTATCACTTACCTGGTCAACCGCCAATCCCTTGAGTGACTTGTCGTCAACCTTCTTCAGTATGTCGCCGGGCCTAATGCCTGAGATATCAGCTGGAAATCCCTTGTATATCTGGGTTATAACTGCATAGTCGCCCGACTTTCTCACTATAGCGCCTATGCCTCCATACTTGCCTGTGGTCATGAAGGCAATATCATCCACCTGGTCTTCAGGATAGTATGTGGTATAAGGATCGAGTCTCTGAAGCATGCCGTTTATTCCGGATTTAATAACCACATCGGGATCAATCTCATCTACATAGAAACTGTTGAGTTCCCTGAAAAGCGAAAAAAATATGTCGAGGTTCTTCGCGATCCTGAAATCCCGACTCATATCCTGTGGAAGGAAACCTGTAACAAGCACGGCGGTTACAGTGACAAACATTATGATCGTATAGCGGACTCTCTTCTTCATAAAGAAATAAGTATTGGAATTATGACTTTGCGAAATTACGATTATCGTTCAGAATGAAGGCAAAAAGAAAGGGTTTTAAATGAACTTTAACACCCTTTAGCTGCTTCTGCCTGCCCTCGCGACGAGTTTTTCGAGGGCGCCGGCTATTCCTGTTTCAATCACCTGGAAATCCTTTACCTCCTTTTCGGTATACTGCATAATAACGGCGACCCTGCAATTCTTTTCACCGAGCTTCACGTAAAATGGCTCCTTATTTTTGCGATAGGCCTCCCTTATCCGGCGCTTCAGAAGATTTCTTACCACGGCTTTCCTGAAATTTCTTGCAGGAACCACGGGCATCATCTGGGCAGGGTAGGGCATGGAATGATCAATCTCCTTCCATAAAATGCGAAACGGATAGGAGAAAAAAGATTCACCGCTATTGAAGAGCTCCTCAATTGCCTTCCGGCTGCAGAGCCTCTCTTTTTTTCTGAATCGCTGTGACATTGTTAATATGAGTAGAAGGGCGTAAAGGGCGTATGATGGCGTACAAAGGCGTACATAGGCTTAAAGTTGATAGTATTGTTTCCCGTTCACCGTTCACCGTTTCCCGTTTTGCTCCCATTCGGTCGCGAGCTCGCCTTTGGCTTGGTTCCGTTCACCGTCTACCGTCTACCGTTCACCGGTTATTATTCTTTACGTAATCTTTCAGGTAGTTTTCGAGGGCCATGGTCATTGAGGGGGCCTCCTGGTTTGGCGCCTGGATGTCAAGCCTTAATCCCTCCTTGACTACGGCTTCAGCTGTCGTAGGCCCGAAGGCACCAATCTTGATATCACCCTGGTTGAAATCAGGGAAATTCTCACGTAGCGATTTGATACCGGCAGGACTATAAAATACCAGGATGTCATAGTCAAAGTCTGACATCCGTGAGAAGTCACTGCTGATTGTCCGAAACATCACGCCCACTGAAAACTTCACCTTGTTCTTTTTCAGCAACTCAGGTATTTCAGCTTTGTGGGGCTCAGAGAGAGGAACGAAGAAATTCTCTTCCCTGTGCTTCAGTATCACGTCAATAAGATCCTGAAACAGCGACTTGCCGTGGAAAATCTTTCTCTTTCTGTATACGATATACTTCTGAAGGTAAAAGGCAACGTTCTCGGTAATGCAGAAGTATTTCATCGTGTCGGGAACCACGTACCGCATTTCACTGCATATCCTGAAATAATGGTCAATGGCTGTTTTGCAGGTGAAGATAACGGCTGTGAAATCGCTGAGATTTATTTTTTGCTGCCTGAAGTCCTTCGCACTTACTCCCTCAACCTGTATAAATGGTTTGAAATCAATTTTCAGATTGTACTTCCTGGCCAGTTCATAGTAGGGGGACTTCGGGTTTGTAGGCTCAGGCTGGGAGATTAATACCTTTTTGATCTTCAAGAGAGAAAAGATTAAAGTTCGACCTTCATTTACCTCTTTGGGAATTCTGTCATCCGGCAAAAACTCTGTAGAGAAGGGCCAGGGGCAGAAATTCCAGCGCACAAAGGTACAAAATGAAATAGAAAATCGAAAACCGGTTCTCAATAAAAATAACTAACAGCCTGATTACGCGCGACATATAGACAACAAAAAGAATAGCAATCCCCGTTTTCAGGAGAAAATCCACCGGCGGATCATAGAGAAGGCTGATAGCCGTATTCACCGGAAACAATGCCAACCCGATGCTACGGTAACTGGTATAAATGGTATGCTGGTATTCCAGGAAGGGTGTAACTGCATTACTGATCGAACCTGTTACAACGGTTACCAGGTGACGGATGGTGATAAACACTATAAATGATAACAGAATAATTCCCCAGCGTTCGAAGCCTGAATGGCTGAATGGTATCAGATCGTCGTATGCCTGGGTAAAGAAATAGGCAAAAAGGGAGATATTAATGAATGATGCAAGGTTGGCAATTGTTACCTGCCAGCTGAAAATGCCATGGATGTCGGTAACCTGGTCAGAAGACTTTCTGAAAGTAAGCGATCTTAAAATCCCGGCAAAAAGATGCTTCGAAAAGGCGGCTACAATAGCGTAAATAACAAGTACAAGAATAAACAGACTCGTTATCCAGTCTGCCTTAAAGGGATTGGTTCCGGGCGGAATGCCCTCCCTGAGCGACACAGGCTTTTCGGTGAAGTAGTAGGGTGCAACACTTGACTGAGGTTTTTCCTCAGTTGTCACAACCGTAGTATCCTGTAGTGTCTGTTCCGGCAGATCCATTCAGGCGTATGTTAGAGAAGGAGCTAGAAGTATCCAGACTCGTCAGCGGTGACCGCGGCAAGTATATTGTTTGCCAGGCGGCTCGCGCCGAGCCTGAAGAATTCAGGGGTAAGCCATTCTGCGCCCAGTAATTCACCAACGATGTTGTAGTAAACCCTGGCATCTTCAACCGTGACAATCCCTCCCGCAGGCTTAATGCCAACCCTGATACCTGTTTCGCGGTAAAAAGCGTCGATTGCCATGCACATCACCCAGGCAGCCTCAGGAGTGGCCGAGACCGATGCCTTGCCGGTGGATGTCTTAATGAAATCGGCTCCGGCATCCATAGCTATCATCGATGCGGTATAAATACTCTCGGGTGTGGCCAGAAGACCCGACTCTATAATAACCTTCAGGGTGGCGTTGTTTGCTGCATCCCTCAGCTCCCTTATACTGTCAGCCACCTGTTCATATTTCTTCTCGGCAAACACACCGACTGGCATAACGATATCTACTTCATCGGCTCCCTTCTCTACGGCCATGGTGGTTTCGATTATTTTCACCTCACGAAACGTCTGTGCTGATGGAAAAGCAGCCGATACCACAGCTGTCTTAACCCCGGTTCCCTTCAGTATTTCACTTACCGGGGCTGCATAGTTCGGCCATACACAAACCGCTGCCACGTCGGGCATTTCGGGGTACGAACGTTTGAAGTTACGGACCTTTGTGGCAAGGGCTGAGACATTCAGCTTATTGTCGTTACTATTCAGAGTGGTGAGGTCGAGGTGGGAAAAGAGCTTCCGTATAATCTCCTTGTCAGTATCGGCCTTAGCCGCAGCCAAGGCTCCCGCAACACCCTTGCCGATGCCCTTGAAGGAGTGGTGATTGTGAATCAGCTTTTCATATAACTTGGTCATTATCAGCCCTGTTTGATTTAATTAGAATGAGTTTTCCAGATAGTATTACGGGCTTCAATATAATGCTTTTTTGAATTATCAAACCTTTTTATCTCTTCTTATTGTTTCCTGCCGCAGGGGTCCGCGCCAGTGAGGCAAAAACACCAAGAATACAGAGAACCGCAAAAATCACCAGGCCGGTCTTCATTGATGCCAGGAAGGCAGGATAGTTGAGTGGATTGATAATCTCATTTCCAAGAAAAAGGGCAAACAAGAGCATCGAAATGCCCATCGACATCATCTGGCCGGTCATGCGCATTGTGCCTACAATTCCAGAAGCCAGCCCGAGGTTCTGCTTCTCGACAGAACTCATTATCGCATTGGCATTGGGCGATGAGAAGAAGGCAAAGCCGGTGCCCATCATTATCAGCAGCGCTATTATGCGGGGAACCGGGGTTTCTGCGGTAATGAAGCACATCAGGATTATGCCGGTGGCGGTCAGGGCCATGCCGCCAGAGGCTATTACACCGGGATTCATCCTGTCAGAGAGTTTCCCTGCCAGGGGAGAGAGAAGGGCCATGGTGAGTGGCTGTGAGATCATTACCAATCCGGCCTGCCCTGGATCTATACCCTTGAGATACTGAAGGTAAAGGCTCATGAAGAAGCCTATCGCGCTGGTTGATGAATAGTGTATGAAGGCTGCAAGGCTCGACCATGCGAATACCCTGTTGCCTGTGATTATGCCGAGGGGCAGGACAGGATTCGGTACCCTTTTCTCAAAAAGCAGGAAAAAGACGAAGAGCGCAATGCCCGTTCCTATCAGAATAACACCCCTGGTTCCGGGCAATTCTGAAAAGCCATACATCATCAACAGCAGTGAAAAGCCGTATAAAAGTGACCCCCTCCAGTCGAATCTGCCTTCGCGTGATCCGGCCCATTCGCCTTTCATGCGGCTTGCAATCAGTACCAGCGAGATTATTCCTACCGGAACAAGCACGATGAAGATGCTTCGCCACCCCAGCCACCGCGTCAGCAGGCCTCCAAGAAAGGGGCCGCTGGATAGCCCGACATAGACCGCGGTGATGTTGATGCCCATTGCCCTGCCGCGCTCACCCGGCGGAAAGACGGAGGTTATAATGGCGAGGCTGGTTCCGAAGATCATGGCGCTTGAGACACCCTGTATTGCCCGCAGCAGGATCAAAACTGTGTAGGTGCGGGCGAAGAGAACCATGAATGATGAAACCGAAAACAGCAGGATGCCGTTGAAGAAGATCTTCTTTCTACCCACAATGTCTGCAAGCCTGCCGAAAGGAAGAAGGAACATTGCGGTGGCGAGAATGTAGATACTAACCACCCAGTTGAGGTTTATCGCACTGACGTTAAACTCGCTGCCTATTGCAGGAAGTGCGAGGTTCGTAGCTGCGCCAAGAAACGGTGTAAGGAATGCTGCGAAGGTGGCAACAATCAATACCGACCTCTTTAGTTCTCTCTCTTTCATTCCCTGTTCTTGCTGTCGATGATGATGGTTACGGGCCCGTCATTTACGAGAGAAACAGCCATCTCTGCCCCAAACTCGCCTGTCATGATCTTCCCTGGCAGCATTGAGTCAAGCAGTGACACAAACCTTTTATATAGTGGTATTGCTATTTCCGGAACCGCCGCCTCAATGTATGAGGGCCTGTTGCCCTTTTTTGTCCTGGCATGAAGAGTGAACTGGCTGATAACCAATATTTCTCCTGCAATGTCGGTAATTGCGAGATTCATCACTCCATCACTGTCGTCAAAGACCCTCAGCCGTACTATCTTTCCGGCTATCCATTCTAGATCCTCTTCAGTGTCACCGGCAATGAAGCCGGCAAGTACAAGCAGACCTTTGCCGATCGAGGCCTTCATTTCACCGCCTATCGCCACCGATGACTCAGTTACTCGCTGAATTACTACTCTCATTTTTACTCCCGAAGGGCCTTAAGATTGCAAAATTAAATAATTTTGCTGCCTGGCAACTATATGCTGATGGATATATTAACGCTGCTGGCAATAGCAACAGGTCTCTCGTTTGACACATTTGCAGTATCTCTTACCTGCGGGGTTGTTGACGACCGCATCCTTTTCCGTATGGCCCTCAGGGTGGCGGTAATAATGGCGATCTTTCAGGGTGCATTTACAGTGGTCGGATATTTCGCCGGGTATGTTATCAGCGATTCGCTGAATTCGGTCGATCACTGGATTGCCTTTCTGCTTCTGGGGTTCCTGGGAGGAAGGATGATCTTCAACGGATTGAGATCAAGGGAAGAAAAAAGAAGCGACATCACCTCGCTGCCCAATATTCTGACAATGGCAGTTGGAACCAGTATTGATGCCCTGGCGGTTGGGGTCAGCTTCGCCCTCCTTTCAATAAACATCTGGCTGGCAGGGTTTCTGATTGCTGCCGTAACCTTCATTGCTTCAATGGTTGCAATCCGTATCGGCAAGTCGGCAGGAAAGAGAACCGGCCCCAGGGTCGAAATCCTCGGAGGCATTATACTAATTGCAATCGGAGTAAAAATTTTGCTGGAGCATCTATCAGGATGAGGTATCCGGTGTCCGGTATGCTCCCATTCGGTCGCGAGCTCGCCCGGCAAGCCGGTCTCGGTTCCGGTATCAGGTATCCGGTGAAAGGTAAATGAGGACCGATTGGGAGCAAATCACAAATCACAAATCACAAATCGTAAATCTGAAATCGTTAATCTTCAATCGTTTATCCCTGTGGCTGCTCCAATGGTATCATATACCTCTCCCTGTTCCTGAAGATTGCCTTTTCAGTGAAGCCGGCGGCTGCGGCAAGCCGGTAGGCTTTATTGAAATACTGTGCCACCCTTTCGGGCATATGGGCGTCAGAGTTGATGCAGATTGGCACCCCCTCCTCTGCAAATATATGCAGGTAGCCCGGGTCGGGATAGAAGTTTTTAAGGGGTTTGTTCATGCCGTTGGTGTTGATCTCAAATGCTACGTCATGACTTTTCAGGGTCTTGGCCAGCTTGCGGTAAAGGGGCTCGGGGTCGCCTGAGTACTGATGGCCGAAAATCCTAACGAGGTCGGGGTGGGCTATAATGTCAAACAAACCCGTTGCTGCAGCAATCCCGACAGTATCAAAATAGTCCTCAAATATTTTATTGATGTCCCTTCCTTCATAGAACTCCCTGCCGAGATCGACCGTATGGTCACCGAGGTAGTGAACCGATCCTATTACGTAATCGAAAGGGTATTTATCAATGTAGTACAGTATCTCCTCCTCTTTGCCCGGCAGGAAATCAGCCTCTATGCCTGTTCTGATGGATATGCTCCCGTTTTTTCGGGATAGCTCCCTGATCTTGCCGGTATACTCGGGCAGCCTACTGGTGTCGATACTCCATTTTTCCCTTTCATCGGTAAGGGTTAGGTGTTCAGAAAAGCCCAGTTCGCTTATTCCCTTTTCTATTGCTGCTGCAATGAAATCTTCAGGCGCTGCCTTGCCGTCACTGAAATGGGTGTGGATATGGTAGTCGGTTATATATGCCATAGCTCACGAATATACTGAAATTAGTACCAAATTATTCAATAGTAGAAACAAGCCGCCATGTATTTTTGTTATCATATATGCTTAAATTTGCATAAAACATCTGAGGTGGAGAAAAATCTGGGTATATGTATATGTGAAAACTGCGATTTCAGGAATGTGGTATTCAGACATCTCGACGATGAAAATATCCTGCGGCTCTGTGAGAGCAAACTCGAGAAGGTTTACCGCAAGGGAGAAATAATCAACAGGGAGGGGGAAAGGATTACCGATTTCAAGTATCTGAAGAAGGGACTGGTAAAGATTTTCCGACAGAATCAGAATGGCGATGAGCAGGTAGTTACCATAACAAGGCCGTTTGAGTTTGTAAGCAATGTAAGCATATTCACCGATGAGGTTTACAGCTATTCCGTTTCAGCTCTTGAGGATTCGACTGTCTGCGTGGTAGACCTTGCTTTCATGAAGGGACTGTTCACGGGTAATGTTGGCCTGGCACTTGACCTGCTGGGTCGTGTTGCAGAGGTCAATGAGAAAATTATCAGGCAGTCGCTTGATATCCGCAACCGTAACCTGACAGGCAGAGTCGCCTATGTTCTGCTCTATTTCTCACGTGAAATTTACAACTCAAGGGTCTTTGAACTGCCTGTCTCGCGTAAGGAAATTGCCGATTTCATCAGCATGAGTACCGCAAATGTCATCAGAACTCTGTCAGAACTCAAGAGAGACGGAATTATCCGTACAGAAGGCAAAATGATCGAAATTGTCGATTTTCCGAAACTTGAGATTATCTCGATGAGAGGATAGGTTGCCCGATTAGCCGCCTCTGTGTTCCATAACATTCAGATCGGAGTTGACCCTTAGTGAAAAATGGTGTATATTCCACCAAATTAAATATTCGAATCAATGAGATTATCCGTAATGATTTTGCTGGCTCTGACAGCCTCAATGTCAGTTGCTGCGCAGGGGTATATTCCTGCCGAAAAGAAGGTATGGCCAGAGGCCGACAACAGCACTAAATTCTATACTGTCGGAGGCTACCGTCACGGGGTAAGTTTCTTCCCCAAGATCAGGAGTCCTCATGTAGAGTATGAGGCCGGTGACAAACTTACATTTGACAAGTTTCACACAACATGTGTAATAAACACATGGATGATAAGGTTTGCTGAGCGGTACCCCGACATTGTGGAGCTGTACGAAGCAGCACAAAGCTATGAGGGAAGACCCATACTTCAGATGACCATTACCAACAAGAAGACGGGAAGGCATACCGACAAACCCTCTTCTTTCTTCGAAGGCAACAGGCACAGCGGTGAGGTAACCAGCTCTGAGAGCGTGATGTGGCTGATGCAGCACCTGCTTGAGAACTATGGCAAGGATCCTGAAATTACAAGACTGATAGATACCCGGACATTCTACCTCAGACCGGTAAACAACCCGGACGGTCATAACCTGTATATGCATACCGCCCAAAGCAACCGCAGTACGGTACGGCCTTACGACAATGATGGAGACGGTCTTCTCGATGAGGATGGGCCCGATGACCTGAATGGAGATGGCATAATTACCCAGATGCGCTGGAAAGACCCGGTGAACGGAAATTATATTATCGATCCCGATGACCCTTCAGGAAGGCTGATGCGCCAGGTGCCGGCCGGACAGGGTGTTTACAGGGTTGCTGCTGAAGGCATTGACAATGACGGTGATGGAAGGGTCAATGAAGACGGTATTGGGGGCCTTGACCTCCACAGGAACTATCCCGAGAACTGGAGGCCAATGCCTGAAGCAGAGGCAACAGGTCGTGGCTGGACACAGGGAGGGGCGGGTGAATATCCGCTGAGTGAGATCGAGACACGCTCGGTGGTGACCTTCCTGCTCAGCCATCCGAATGTTTATATTGTAAACTCAATGGACACAAGGGTGCCGATGCACCTCAGACCGCCTTCAACCTCCGCTTCAGAGGAGCGTATGTATCCTGAAGACCTGAGATGGTATCGGCATTTCGATGAGGTTGGCAAAAGCATTACCGGTTACAGCCGTGCAGGTGACGTATACAGCGATTATGGCGGTGGAAGGCCACTGTTTGGTCATGGGCCTGACTTCGGCTACTGGTATTATGGAGCAGTCTGGTACGGCGATGAGTTGTGGGATGGTGGACGGATAACCAAGGACTATAACGGTGATGGAGTGATTAATGAACTTGACAGGCTGATTTGGGACGACACTGAGAACGATGGAATGGCCTTCATTGAATGGACACCCGGCCATCATCCTGAGTATGGCGAAGTGGAGTTCGGCGGATGGGATCCAAAGTTCTTCGGACAGAACGCTCCTTCGATACACCTTCTGCCCTGGGCAAAAAACCAGGCTCTCTTCAATCTCGAAATGGTAAAATACCTTCCCGAGCTTGAATGGGTTGGTGTTACATCGAAGAGAATCAGGTCATACAGGTCTGACTCAACAGATTACCAGGTTAATTTCACATTCCGTAATGCCGGAAGACTGCCTACAGCTTTCAGGCAGGCACAGCTGGTTAAGATTGTGAGGGAAGACAGGTTTTCAGCAATTATCGATGCATTGCCTGAAGGAGAAAAGGGATACAGGGTGATTGAAGAGCAGGCTGGCGGCCAGGCGAGGGGAGGAGGCATGTTTGCCGGAGCTGCCGGACGCGCACAGCAGGCCCTTACAGGCAGAAGAACACTTGCCAGGGATGTCGGACACACCGATGGAGGAAAATCTACCACAGTAACATACACAATCAGGGTTTATGGTAAAACAACCCTCAAGGGAAAGGCTACGGTAAATACAACCAGGGCCGGCCAGCTGACAGATCAGGAATTTATGATAATTTTGCAATAGCAGGAGTGTAATAACTAAAATACTGAAAGTATGGAAAAACTGGTTATCAGGGACATACCAAGGAGGAAATTTATCGGACTGGGACTTAAAGGTGGCTTGCTGGTTGCAGCCACCCCCGCCCTAATGACCCAGCTCGTTTCTTGCCGTGGCGCTGCGCCCGGTCTTGATATCGACAAGGAGACTCTTTCGAAGGTACTCGCCAGGGCACTTGCCCGGGGCGGTGATTTTGCCGATGTGTACATTGAAAACCGCATTTCAAGGCAGATTATCATGGAGGAGTCAAAGTTCAGAAGCGGACTATATGGCATAAGTCAGGGTGCAGGCGTGAGGGTGATAGCCGGCAACCAGACAGGGTATGCCTATACAGACGAGATAACTCCGGAAAAGCTGATGAGGGCTGCAGAAGTTGCTTCCTACGTAGCACAGGGTGGTACGGCAAAAGTGCCTGTCGACCTCACCACGGCCAGAAGGGAAAACTTCATAACTGTACAGAAACCTCTGGCTGATATTGCCGACGAGAAACGGATTGAAGCGATTAACAGGGCCAACGATGCCGCGCTGAGCTATGATCCGCGCATTAAGATGGCCATGGTTGATTACTACGATCAGGTAAGAAGCAGGGTAATAGCCACCAGCGAAGGTGTCTATCTCCGTGACGAACTGCCATTGCTGTTCTTCATCGTTCAGGCGATGAGTGATGATGGCAAGGCACGACATATGGCAAGGGAGAGGATCAGCTACCACTCGGGTTTCGAAATGTTCGAAAAGGTTACGCCTGAGCAGGTGGCAGAGAGTGCAGCACGCGAGGCTATCGCGATGCTGGCGGCAGAGGCCGCTCCGGCAGGAATAATGGATGTGGTGATGCAGAACGGATGGGGCGGCGTACTCGTTCATGAAGCCGTAGGTCACCCACTCGAGGCTGACAACATTGCAAAGGGTATCGGAGCCTTCACCGGCAAGGTTGGAAAGAAGGTGGCCAGTGAACTCTTTACAATGGTCGATGACGGTACTATTCCGAACTTCAGGGGTACCATTAATTTCGACGATGAAGGAACCCAGGCACAGAAAAATGTGCTCATAAAGGATGGAGTCCTGCTTGGCTATATGACCGATGTGCTGAGTGCAAGACAGCTCGGCATGGAGCGTACCGGGAACGGAAGACGTGAATCATTCAGGTACTTGCCTATACCCCGCATGACAAACACCTATATTGAACAGGGAGAGAGCGATCCTGCTGATATCCTGGCTTCAACTAAGAAGGGCATATATGTGCAGAGTCTCAGTGGAGGAAGTGTCAATTCGGTAACGGGGGTGTTCAACTTTACATGCAGGGAGGCCTACCTCATTGAGAATGGCCGCAAGACCAAACCGGTCAGGGGAGCAACCCTTATCGGATCATGCATGGATGTGATTTCAAATATCGATGCAGTGGGCAACGACCTTGACTTTGGTCCCGGTATATGCGGAAAAGGGCAGAATGCCGAGGTAACCGCGGGACAGCCCACGGTAAGGATACGCGGAATTAATGTGGGAGGCAGCAGAGCCTGATGTCAAACCTTAAAAGAAACCAATCATGAACTATAAAGATCTGTCTGAAAAACTGGTTCAGAAATGCCTGCGATCAGGCGCTGATGCGGCCGAGGTTTACATAGAAACCGGAAGGCGCCTGTCTGTCAGGGTGCTGAACTCTGAAATCGACACGATTCAGGAAGCTGCAACCGTCGGCGTGGGTATCAGGGTGATTGTCGACAACAGGCTTGGCTTCTGTCACTGCAACGACTTTTCATCAAAGGCACTCGACGATACAATAACTATGGCTATTGCCTTCGCAAAGCTGACATCGCCGGATGAATTCAATGTGTTGCCGGGTGAAGAGGGCATAACCGATGTTAAGGGATTGTATGATCCGTCAATTGTTGAAGTTACGATGCAACAGAAAATCGAAATGGCAAAGGAGATTGAGGCCCTGGCATTGAAAGATCCCAGAGTATCAATGAGCTCCGGTGCAGGTTTTGGAGAGGGCGAGGGCGAGGTTTTCATTGCCAATTCGCACGGACTGTCAAAATCTTACAAATCCTCTTCATGCTCGGTAAGCGTAAGCGTCGTTGCTGAAAAGGGCGATCAGAAAAACACCGGGGGAGAGTCATGCTCAAGAAGGTTCTTCAGCGACCTGCTGCCACTTAAGGAGGTAGCTGCAGCGGCATCGCGCAAAGCCTATGAGCTTATCGACCCGGTAATGGTCAAAACCCAGAGGGCTAGCGTGGTCTTCGATCCCGATGTGGCCCGCTCACTCTTCGGAGGCGTGATACAGGCTCTCACCGGAGACAGGGTAAACCAGGGAGCCAGCTTCCTCGGAAACTCTCTCAATGAGAAGTTCGCATCAGACCTGCTGACTATGTATGATGACGGAACCCTCGAGCGGGGCATGGCGAGCAGACCATTCGACGGGGAAGGTGTTCCCACATCAAAAAGACTGCTTGTTGAAAAGGGAGTCGCCAGTGGTTTCATTTACAACACCGCAGCAGCTGCCAGGGCAGGTACTAAGAGTACCGGCAACGCCAGCAGGGGCGGATTCACCTCTCTACCCGGAATAAGCACTCACAGCATCTGGCTCGAACCCGGAAAATACCTCAGGAATGAGATAATTGCAGCCACCCAGAAAGGACTCTACCTGAAAGGTGTAACAGGCTATGGTATCGACCCGGTAACCGGCAACTTCAGCGGAGGTGCAACAGGCTTCTGGATTGAAAAGGGAGAGATAAAACACCCGGTGAAAGGACTGACAATCGCAGGCAGTGCCTCCGAAATCCTGAACGGAATCGACATGATGGGAAATGATGTCGACATGACCCGGACATTTGCCGCACCAACATTCAGGGTGCAGGAGATGCAGATAGGAGGCAGTTAGTCTGATCTCAATAATAAGAATGTTAATTACTTATAGGTTATGAAGAAAATAAATGTAATAATTACACTAATATTGGCCGGGATGCTGGTCCAGGCACAGGTAGTTCCTTCCGCAACAACGGGGGGTGATCCGTTTGAGGCATTTGTTTACCGTAACCTCGGTGCCTTCAGAATAAGCGCCTGGGTTGGGAGTATTGCCGTTCCTGAGAAACCCGGAGATGAACACAGGTATACATGGTATATCGGACCAAGGTCGGGAGGTGTCTGGAAGACTGTTAACAATGGCACCACATTTACCTGCATATCAGATGAGTTTGGCGTTTCGACGGTTGGCGACATTGCTGTCGCTCCTTCGAATCCCGATATCCTTTGGGTAGGCACAGGCGATGTCTTCAATGCCAGATCATCATATTACGGCAATGGAATCTGGAAGTCTGTCGATGCGGGAAAGAGCTGGAAGCATATGGGCCTTGAGAAAACACGGCATATTTCGAGGGTGTTGATTCACCCTGAAAATCCCGATATAGTTTATGTTGCCTCTATGGGAGGTCTCTTCTCGCGTTGTGAGGAGAGGGGTGTTTTCAAGACCACAGACGGGGGCAAGAGCTGGACGCGTCTCTTTTTTATTGACGATGAGACTGGTGTTATTGACCTTGCCATCAACAGGAAGAATCCTGAAATACTATATGCGGTAGCCTATGAGAAAGTCAGGACAGCCTGGACATTTGAGCCTGGAGGTGAGAGGAGTCGCATTTACCGTACTATAAACGGAGGCAAGGACTGGAAGATGCTGACAACCGGCCTGCCGACCGGTCCTCTGGGCCGTATAGGTATCGATATTCACAGGGCTGATCCTGATATCCTGGTAGCTGTCGTTCAGAACCTTAATCCGAAACCCGGTTACGACCCCTCGAAACAGCCACCCTTTGACGTATTTACCGACCGGTCACTTGACCACGTGATAGGAGGAGAGGTTTACAGGAGTACCGATGCAGGCGACTCCTGGGAGAAGATCAGCAATCCTGCCGTAGATGTCAGTGGTAAGGCAGCCTACAGCTTCAATAAGATTTACATCGACCCTGTCGACCCTGAAAAAATATATATTGTTGGTGTGGGGATGTTCTACACTCTTGACGGAGGCAAGACATGGCCTGTTGGCCGGAATCAGGACAGGTTTCGTACCAATTTCGGTGATAACAGGTCTTTCTGGATAAACCCTGAAGACCCAAAGCATATACTGCTGGGTTCTGACGGAGGTATCTATACAACCTGGGACGGCGGGCTCACGATGAACCATCACTATCAGTTGCCACTCGGAGAAATCTACAATGTTGAGGTTGATAATGCAGAACCTTATAATATTTATATTGGCCTGCAGGATCATGAAACGTGGAAGGGACCTTCTAACAGCTGGTCAGGACAGGTTAACCTTGCAGACTGGGTGATTGTTGGAATGTGGGACGGAATGTATTGCCGGGTTGACCCACAGGATAACCGCTGGCTATACTTCACAACTCAGTTCGGCTCGCACCACCGGGTTGACCAGCTCAGGGGCGAAAGGGTATCCATTGCCCCTGTTCCGCCTGCCGGCGCTGATCCTTACAGGTATACATGGGTTACCCCTTTGGTTCTCTCTCCGCATAACAGTTCCATTCTATACACCGGCGGAGAGAAATTGCTTCGCTCATTCAACAGGGGAGATACATGGGAGGAGATAAGTCCCGATCTTACTGACAACGACAGGGTTAAGATAGGCGGCACGGGTCATATTATGTATTGTACCATAACGACAATATCTGAGTCGCCGGTAAAACCGGGGGTAATATGGGTCGGAACCGATGACGGGCATGTTCATGTCACAACCGATCATGGCTGCAACTGGTATGAAGTAACTGATCACCTGACAAGACTAGGAGCCCCGGCAGACAGGTGGGTAATGTCGGTTTTCGCCTCATGGCATGATGCCGGCACCGCCTACGTGGCCAAAAACGGGTTCCATAATGATGACAACAAAACCTATCTTTATAAGACGACTGACTACGGCAAGAGCTGGAGCGATATTTCATCAAATCTGCCTGACAGTCCTGTTAATGTAATATTCGAAGACAGGAAGAATCCAAACCTGATTTTCATCGGCAACGACAGGGGGGTATTTGTTACGCTCAACGGAGCTGTCAGCTGGCAACCCCTGCGATCAAACATGCCACCCGTTGTAGTAAGGGATCTTACGATTCATCCCCGCGAGAATGACCTGATAGTTGGCACCTATGGGAGGGCGGCATGGATAACCGATATCTCACCGTTGCAGCAGTTTTCCCCCGATGTTGAGAAGAGTGAATTTCACCTTTTTGAGGTGGAATCGAAGCCAAAGATGAATTATTCGCAACAGTCGCAGTGGGGGAACTATCATATGACAGGCAGCAACCACCTTCGTACTCCCAATGAGCCTAACGGCCTTGAAGTATGGTACTATTTCAGGGATAATGGAAAGGGTAATGCGACAATAGCAATTACCGACCTGAAAGGGCGAGAGGTTTTCAGGCGTGAGGTGCGTCAGTCAAAAGGTATTGGTAAGATATACTGGAACACGAACAGGGCAGACCCCGGCATCTACACTGTGGAGATGACCTTTGGCAGCAAAAAGGTTACTTGCAGGGCTGTTGTCAGGGAGGGCATCTGGTTCCCGGTTCTTAACTTCCGGTGACGGCTACAGGCTTCTGACAGGTCTCATCAGGAGTGGTGTATAACCATTTGAACCCCATGGCTTCAAGTGCGGTTGCCGCCACCCTGTTGCCTGACAGCAACATCGACGACATCTCACCGAAAATAAATCTGACAAGGATAGGGGGGATGCCCGCTCTCACCAGGGGCTTCCCCTCCCTTTTTGACATAGCGATAATGAACTCTTTCTGGGTTAACTGTCGCGGGGCAACTGCATTGAAGGGTCCCTCCATTCTGCTATTCGTAAGTGCTTCAAGATAAATATTACAGAGATCGTCGATGTGGATCCAGGGAAAGTACTGCATTCCCGAACCGAACCACAAAGCCTTGCGCAACCTGAAAAAGGGCCTTAGCCTGCTCATGAAGCCACCGGCGTCAGAAATAACAATTCCCGTTCTGATCTTTACGGTCCTGATACCCGATTTCCTGAACATGTCTGCTGCCTCTTCCCATCTGACGCAGGTCATGGCCAGAAAGTCTGACCCGGCAGGTGAATCCTCTGTAAGCATCCTGTTGCCGGTGTCATTGCCATAGTACCCTGTCGCAGATGAAGTGATGAAGCATTTTATCCCTGCACCGGTTTTCATTGCGGTATCAAAAATAAGGGTGGCTGTTTCGACTCTTGACGAGACTATCTCCTTTTTACGTTTTGTACTCCACCTTTTTTCGGCTATCCCGGCCCCTGCAAGATGTATAATGTGAGTAACTCCCTTAATTGCCTCCGGGTCGATGTATCCGCCTGCAGGATCCCAGCGGTATGACATTCTCTTGTGGCTGGCAACCCTTTTGCCCCTGTTAAGGTGCACAACCTCCCAACCCTCAGCCTCGAGCCTTGAGGTCAGAGCCTTTCCTGTCAGTCCGCCCGAACCTGTAACCAAAACTCTACCCCGTGGATCGTATTTTTCAGCAATCTCTTCCATCAGAAAAGTATTTCTTCCAGTATCGTAATTGCATCGACAATGCATTTACTGCATATTTTGTCTTTAATGCCAGGCTGTTTGGAGGCCTCTCTTCCCTCCGCAGTATTCAGGTCGACACCAATCAGTTCACGACAGGCAGTAGATTTGTTGAGCTGCACGAACCGGTCATTGAATTCCTTTACAAGTGCCGCTATTTCTGATTTAATAAGGTCATCAGGAACTTCCGTTCCGATATTCAGACCTATTACCATAACAGAACCTGTAACTGCGCCGCAGGTACCCTGTAATCGTCCAATGCCACCCCCGAATCCTGCGGCCTGCATCATGGCCAGGCTTGTACAAGGTTCAGTCAGGTCAGGATAAGCAGACACTATTGATTGTGCACAGTTGTAGTTGTTGTTGAAGGCCTTGAGGGCCAGAGCAATTCGATCATCGGTTTTCAGTTCCTTGCCTGACATCATAACGGGTGTTTCTTTTGAAAGAATTGAGGAGATGAGTCTGCAAATGTAAATAATATCCTGTAACAATGACAGGATGGACCAAAAGCACCACCATACAGTGCCTCATTAATGCCATGCGGGCGTTGGGAAATTCTGTGAAAAACCTTTACATTTACCGCTTTAAACAGGCTTAGGACTAAAATAAAAAGGGGTTATTATGGCAAATCAGAAAAAGACAAAGGGGGTAATCGCAATTCTTACAGGTGGCGGAGATGTACCTGGTCTGAATCCGGCTATCAGAGCTGTAACCATCAGGGCAAACCGTGAAGGATACAAGGTTATTGGGCTAAGAAGGGGCTGGGCAGGGATCATGGAGCTTAAGCGGGACCAGAAAGCCGATAACAGCGATTGTTATCAGATACTTTCAGATGACCTGGTAAATAAGGCCGGTCGTACGGGAGGTACTTTTCTGCATACATCAAGGACAAGGCCCAGCCACGTCTCAAAGGATAGTGTGCCTGACCACCTCAGGGATAAATACCAGAATGAGTATAATGATCTTACCCCTGAAGTGGTTAAGAACCTTGAATGGCTCGGGGTAGACTATCTCATACCCATAGGAGGCGATGACACCCTTAGCTATGGTGTTCATCTGTACAAGCAGGGGGTGAAGGTGGTAGCTATTCCAAAGACGATGGACAACGATGTGCCGGGAACAGATTACTGCATAGGGTTCAGTACCTGTGTCACCCGTACCATTCAGATGACCAACAGCCTTCGCACCTCGGCAGGTTCACATGAACGAATAATGGTATTGGAGGTCTTCGGCCGTTACGCAGGATTCACGGCTATGCTTCCGACAATGGCCGGAGCTGCAAACAGATGTGTGATACCGGAGTACAAGTTTGACATAGAGCAGCTTACCGGACTGCTTGTTGAAGACCGCAACCTCAACCCAAGCAAGTATTCAGTACTTCTTATCTCAGAGGGAGCGATGTTTAAAGGCGGTGAGATGATCTTTGCAAGTCATGAAAAGGATGCCTATGGTCACGCGAAACTCGGTGGTATTGGCGATGTGGTTTCAAATGAGATCAAGAATATTACATCAAAATTCAATAAGGGAAAGACAATCAATATCATTAACCAGAAGCTGGGATACCTTGTGAGAGGTGGAGACCCTGATGCTGTTGACTCAATAGTTCCCATGGCATACGGCAATCTGGCTCTTGACCTTATCTTGAAGGGGATCCACGGAAGGGTGGTAGTACTAAAGAATGGCAGGTACGACAACGTCCCGATTGATGTTGTAACTGCCTCAAAGAAGGTGGTAAAGGTATCAGACTACTACAATACCGAAAGGCTGAGGCCATTTTACCACAGTTTTGAGATGAAGCCATTTTTCCTTATGGCAGCCGAATACTGATTGTGACAGGGTTGGAGAAGGGTACAGTAGTAAAATCAACGGGTAAAAGATACAATGTCCGTACTGTAAGTGGGGAGATCGTTATCTGTACAATCAAGGGGAAGTTCCGGACAAGAGAGATAAAGACTACCAACCCTCTGGCTGTTGGCGATCAGGTTACTTTTATCAGGGAAGCTGAAAAAGGCGAAGGGGTTATTACCGATCTTGAGCCGCGGCGCAATTACATTATTAGAAAGGCATCGAACCTTTCACACGAGGCTCAGATAATTGCCGCAAACCTCGATCAGGCAATTGTCATGGTCTCAATGGTCAACCCTGAAACTCCGCCAGAATTCATCGACAGGTTTCTGGTGACAGCAGAGGCATATTCAATTCCGGCTATCGTAATGTTCAACAAGATTGATATTTACGACGAGGAAGAATCAGATCGAAGAGAGTACTTTGCGAAACTGTATGAAGGTATTGGCTACAGTACCATTTCTGTTTCGGTCACAACGGGCCGCAATACTGAACTGCTTGTAACCCTGTTGAGGGAAAAGGTCTCATTGCTGGCAGGAAATTCGGGAGTGGGAAAATCCTCGCTGCTGAACCGGCTGAACCCAGCCCTTAAGCTGAAGACAAAGGAGATTTCAGATTACCACCGCCAGGGAAAGCATGCCACAACCTTCCCTGAAATGCACATGATGCCGTTTGGCGGGTCGGTGATAGACACTCCGGGAATAAGGGGTTTCGGAGTGATTGACCTGGAAAGGGGAGAGAAATACCATTTCTTTCCGGAAATATTCAGGGAAGCTGCAAACTGCAGATTCAATAATTGCCTGCACCTGAATGAACCTGGTTGCTCGGTTCTGGAGGCTCTCAATAAAGGAACCATATCATTTACAAGGTACAGAAGCTACATAAGCATACTTGAAGGCGATGACGGGAAGTACAGGTGACATTGAATATCTTGATTATTAAGTATAACTTTATATCCATCCGGAACCAATAATCTGAAGATGAGAAGAGCTACAATAACAGCTATAATACTGGTGATTCTGACAGGGATAGCCAACTACCTTTATTTCTCGAGTCTCTACCGTAACCAGATCAGGTATATATCAGACCTTCTCGACAGGCAGGTACAACTGACCGGTCTCGAGGTGGATGAATTCAATACCTTCATCACAAGTGATTTATCAAAGATAGATTTCTCTGAGGATATCAGCAGTTTCTTTGATGACAGGGAGATCAACCGAAGGGCAACCGACAAGTTGAAGCTATATTATATAAAGTATCAGGACTTTATCACCAGCATTTCAATTATCAACAACAAGACAGATGTGTTTTATATGACACTCGATGAGACCCGCGAGGGATTCAGGCGAGGGGTGTTTACGAGTGATGATTACTGGTTGATGAATACATTTCAGACTCATGAACAGCAAACGATATATCAGCAGGAAATTTTGGTGGAGGAGGGTTCCAGGTCGCATTACTATCAACCGGTTGTTGACCGATCAGGCAGGGTGGTTGCAAACTTCAGGGTGTCAGTAGATCATGACAAGTATTTTACCATCTTATTCGGCAAGTTCAAGACAGAAAGTTACCAGTGGCAGTGGCTGGTGAACGATGCCGGCGAAATCGTGAAGGACAATCTGGTTGAGGCATTTCCCGGGAAGAGAATTCATTATCACGACATAGACAAGATTATCTCTTCAATAACAGACGGGTCGACTGGTAATCTCAGGCACAGGGTAGATATTGACGGTGAAGGCCAGACAATCATATCGTCTTACTGTCCTGTCAGCCTTCTGGCCGGAAAGGAATACGGGATAGTCTACTCGGCCCCGACAGATTTCTTCCAGAGCTTTATTATAAGGAACTCGCTGGCCATCGGAGGCTTTACCCTGATAATGTTCCTTGCTGTAATAATCCTCTTCCGTGTTTCAAGCAGACGCGAAAGGTCAGAGATGATAAACACCAGGGAGGCTGAGAATATGTTGAACAGACTTATTGATGAAATGCCGGTGGGAGTTGTGATTTACAACCCTGATCGTGTGATTCTTAAGGCAAACAGGGTTTCGTCAGGGTATTATGGTTATGAGAATGAGGATGATATGAGAGACAAGGTACTTCCTACCCCGGGAATGTCTGATGTGTCAAATTACTTCTCGAAGAACCTGGGGGGAAGGTTCAGCCCTGAACAATTTGTGATAATTCCTGGCAGGGAGGGAGAAAGAATACTTTTCCGAAGCAGCATACCGGTGAGATATATGACCGGAGAGTCAACAATGGATATTCTGCTCGATGTTACAATGCTCGAAGCGGCAAGAAAACAGGAGGAGATGGCCAATGCAGCAAAGACCGAATTTCTTGCCAGGATGAGTTATGAGATCAGAACGCCTCTCAACGGTATAATCGGAATAGCCGATATGCTTGCCGGTTATAGTCTCGATAGGGGGGCTTCAGAAATGGTCAGGATCCTGCGCAGGTCCTCAGAGTTACTTCTGGAAATAATAAACGATATTCTTGACTTCTCGAACATAGAGATGGGAAGGATGATTATCGATGAAGTACCCTTTAACCTCCACCAGGAACTTGGTTATTGTGTTGACCTTGCCCACAGCAGGCTTGAAGGGAAGGATCTCAGCATAACTTGTGATATCAGCGGGAATGTACCCGAAAGAGTTATTGGAGACCCGTTCAGGCTCAGGCAGGTGTTGTCGAATCTTTCACATTTCGCGATTCAGAATACCGAGTCGGGGAGAGTAGTGATAAAATGCAGGACCCTATCTGTTGATGAGGGTATTGTAACCCTGGAGATCGAAATCAATGATACAGGCCGGGGTTATGGTAGTGATGAACTCATGAACTTCTTTGGCGACTTCCTGACAGGCGATAAGGAGTCTGCCGGCCGGGGGAGTGGAATAAAGCTTGGAACAACACTCGCAAAACAGATGGTTGAGATAATGGGAGGCAGTCTGGAAGCATCCTCTCCATCAGGTTTATCGGACGATATTAACCAGCCCGGCACAAGAATATTGTTCACTGTAAAGTTCTATTCCGATGAGGTGGCAAGGAAATCATTATCCCACGAGAATATAAAATCTTTCAGCGATATCAGGGCTCTTGTAATAACAGGCATACAAAGCCGTGACGAAGAGCTTCTCGCAATAATGCAAAGGAAGGGAATAAATGCATCAGTGACAACTTACAATAAGTCAACCGTTAACCAGATAAAGGCAAACCTGCAGTCATCTGAAGAAAGATACAACCTCCTGGTGATACTCGACGACAATGATATTAACGGGTTTGAAGTTGCTGAGAGCATCAGGGTTTCAGGCCTTCATACCAGCTATCCCATTCTGATGGTGAGTGCCAATGACAGAAAGGGTAACTATATAAGATGCAGGAATTCAGGCGTAGATCATTACCTTGTTAGGCCGGTGGGAGAGGAGACCCTGATGGAGACTCTCGCTTCATCGTTCCCTCTGCTCTCAGGAATGACCCTTGCTGTTGTTGAGAAGCCCACGGCATCGCTCAACATTCTGGTTGTTGAAGACAATAAGCTAAACAGCATGGTTATAGGCAAAATGTTGCGGTCACTGGGTCACGAAGCAGATTTCGCTGAGGATGGTGCCGAAGCGTGCCGCTATGCCGAACGGAAAGACTACGATATCATCTTCATGGATCTGCTGATGCCTTTTATGGATGGCTATGAAGCATCAAGGGAGATAATGGCCCGTAACAGCAAGGTTATTATAGCTGCCTTAACCGCTGACACTATGGCTGAGTCAAGAAAAAAGGCTGAAATGTCTGGCATCAGGGAATTCCTGACAAAACCGGTCAGGATCGATCAGCTGAGATATATATTGTCGAAGTATTTTGAATAATGGAGACCGATGGCAGTTGAGAAGATTGATCCCGACGAATTCCTTTCATACTGCGGCACCATTCCCGTAATTGACACCCGCACACCGGCAGAGTTCCTGTCGGGGCATGTTCCCGGTGCTGTCAACATTCCTCTTTTCACCAATGACGAGAGGGCAGCAATCGGTACTATTTATAAAAGGAAGGGACGTTCTGAAGCGGTTCTGGAAGGGATAAAATATGCCGGCCCGTCACTCTGGTCAAAGCTACGGGAGGCCATTCAACTCGCATCTTCCGGAAGACTTATGATCTATTGCTGGAGAGGAGGGTTGCGCTCTGAATCGATGGCGTGGCTGTTTTCTACTGCCGGCTTGCAGATCCTGAGGCTGGAGGGTGGATATAAGGCTTACAGGAGCAAAATACAGGGCGATCTCGCGAAAAAGCGAAAGACACTGATACTTGGCGGACTTACAGGAAGTGGAAAAACAGCTATACTTAATATCCTTGCTGCCAGGGGAGAACAGGTAATCGACCTTGAGTCACTCGCAAATCACAGGGGATCGGCATTCGGTGCCCTTGGCCAGGATAAGCAGCCTACGACAGAGCATTTTGAGAATCTCCTTTTTGATAAGTGGAAGAAGCTTGACTACAGCAAGACAATATGGCTTGAGGATGAGAGCAGGAATATCGGCACCGTGTTCCTCCCCGGACAGTTTTGGAAGAATATGCAGGAGTCTGAAGAGATAGCTCTCATTTCTGAGCCCTCTGTAAGGCTGCCCAGGCTGGTCAGGGAGTACTCCGTCTTTCCTCCTGCCCGGTTGCGGGAATCGGTAATGAAGATATCGAAGCGGCTGGGAGGAGACAGAACGACTGATGCCCTAATTGCAATAGATGATGGTGATTTTGAAAAGGCAGCCTCTATTACTCTCGAATATTACGACAAGGCATATTATCACTCACTCAGGCAGCATCCCTCAACCCTTGTTTACCGCCTTGAAACCGGCACAGACGACCCTGAATCAAATGCCGATCTGGTGCTTGACCTGGCCCGAAGGAAAGGGTTATTGTGAAGCCTCCTCATCAACCCACAGGTATACTTTATCAGACCTCCTGATGAACTCACTCACCGGGATGGAGCAGAATTCGCCCTTTCTGGCTGTCTGCACCCCTTTCAGGTCAACCCTTATTTCTTCAATGGTGTATTCAAGTACTCCGGTTGTGGGGCCTGAAATCAGTATTCTGTCCCCGATGCCAAGGTCTCCGTTTTCAAGCTTTATCTCAGCCACGCCCCTTTTTGCAAAGTAGTTTGTGATCTTGCCAAGGTAAACCTTCCTCCTTGTTGCCGAGGAACCATACCTCGAACTCCATTCCCCGAGCCTCTGGCCCAGATAGTAACCATCCCAGAAACCCCTGTTGAAAACAGTTGCGAGTCGCGCTTTCCAGACCTCCGTTTTCTGATCGTCATAGGTTCCGTCAATAATTGCATTGAGTGCTTCATTGTAGCATTCGGTAACAGTTCTGACATACTCCCCTGACCGTGCCCGCCCTTCGATCTTCATTACCCTGACACCCGCATCAACAATCTTGTTCAGGAAGCCTATGGTGCACAGGTCCTTGGGAGACATGATGTATTCATTGTCTATCTCAAGTTCATAGCCTGTCTCCTTCTCGGTCACTATATATCCCTTGCGGCAGGTCTGCCAGCAGGTGCCCCTGTTCGCTGAGGTGTTGTTCTCATGAAGGCTGAGGTAGCATTTTCCTGACACCGCCATGCAGAGAGCCCCATGTACAAAGAGCTCAATACTGACCAATCTTCCTGATGGACCGGTAATGCTGTTGGTTTGGATATTGTCATATATGGCTCTTACCTGGTCGAGACTGAGCTCCCTGGCGAGGACGATTACATCGGCAAATCCTGAATAAAATCGTACAGCCTCACTGTTGGTTATGTTCACCTGTGTTGAGAGATGAACCTCGACCCCCGCACTTACCGCATACTGAATAACAGCGATATCTGAGGCTATTATTGCACTTATGCCGCTGCTGACAGCTGCATCGATCACCTTCTTCATCTGGTTGAGCTCGCGGTCGTAAACCACAACGTTCACCGTCAGGTATGTCTTAACGCCATTCTGGCTGCAAAGTGAAACTATTTCCGGAAGGTCGCTGATGGAGAAGTTGTTGGCCGAACCGGCCCTCATATTAAGTTGATCAATGCCAAAATAGACTGCGTCTGCACCGCCTTGTATTGCTGCAGTCAGAGACTCAAACGAACCTGCAGGAGCCATTATTTCAAAGTCTGATCTCTTCATTTGATCTGGCTGTTAGTGAGTCTTCGGGGTAAGGTTATTGTTGTTGCCAAGTGCTATTCTTATGCAGGTGCCCTTTCCGGGTTCAGATGATTGTACAAATATTCTGCCCTTGTGGTAATCTTCAATTATGCGTCTGGCCAGTGAAAGGCCAAGGCCCCAGCCTGTCCTTTTGGTAGTGTACCCCGGACGGAAAACGGTCGTGAAGGCTCTCCTGGGAATCCCCTTTCCTGAGTCGCAGAAATCGATGACAATATTATTCTGCATCATAGAGAAGATAACAGACATTGAACCTTCGCCTTCCATTGCATCGATGGCGTTCTTACAGAGGTTTTCCACCACCCATTCGAACAATTCACTGTTGATATCGGCATAGACGGCCCCTTCAGGCGTCTTGTTCACAATGCTGTAGTTTACCCTCGATGAGGTTCTTTTTTTAAGGTAACCGATGGTTGCCTCCGTAAGGGCTACCAGGTCGGTACTCACCAGTTCTGGTTTTGATCCGATGCCTGAAAAGCGTGCCGTAATCTTCTCAAGCCTCAGGATATCCTTTTGCATTTCTGAGTTAAGCTCCTCTGAAGGATATTTTTCACGTAACATATCAAGCCATGCCGATAGTGATGAGACCGGAGTGCCCAGCTGGTGAGCGGTCTCCTTCGACATTCCCACCCAAACCTGGTTTTCCTCTGCCTTGCGTGAAGAGCTGAAAGCCATGTAGGACACACCACCAAAGAAGATTATTACTATAAGCTGCACCCAGGGGTAATACCTGACTTTCTTCAGGATTAAGGAATCCTTGTAGTATATGTAATTGTAATGTCCTTCTCCAAGGTCAATCTTAATCGGTTCTCTTCTTTCAGATATCTTCCTGAGCTCATTATCGAGATATGAGGGATCCTTCCTGATAAGGCTTTCCCTGAAATTTGCCGTTGAGATTATATTACCTGCCCCGTCAGTCAGAATCAACGGCACAGTAGTGTTGTTTTCGATAATGGTGGCTGTCAGTTTAAGGTCATCAAAATCGGTTTCATCTGCGGTGATAATGTCTCGGGTAGCCATAGCCCAAAGTTCAACCTTGCTGCGTTCTTCGGCCTCGAGCCGCTTTACCAGGCTGCGCGTGTAACTGGCTGAGGCAAGGCCTATCAATGGGGCAATTACCCCTATCAGCAATGCTTTCAACAATATCTTTCGCTGGTATATATTCACCCGGTTATCCTTTTATTATCCTGTTGAAGAGCGACCTCACGGGGTTACCCTTTTGGTCCTTTTTTACAGTATCAACCTTAATTGTGTCAGGCTCGACCACTTCATCCCATATTATCCTGAAACGGGGTTTCTGTTCTTCCTGCCGGGTAACGGTTGTATCCTTGCCGTACCAGCCAAGCTCCTCTTTCAGGATAACCTTCAGCGACTGCTTCTCCCTGCGGAGGTCCTCCCTGATCATACTCCTGGCGGCTCGTGCATCATAGGTAATGGTCTCCTTATCACCATTCTTGCTAAGGAGGAGGAAGAGAGAGGTTCTCCCCAGTTCATTATCCTCAACAATGCCGAATTCATTGTTTGGTGTCTTCTTTGGGGCCTTGCGGCTAAGTATCTGTGACAACAACACCCGAAGGTGATATTCATAATCGCCGTTGAAGAGATGTTTGCCGCTTATGCCGAAGTCTGCAGCTGATGATCTGATTTCCATCTGTGGAATTGCGAAGACACCGGCCTTGATGTAAAACTCATTCTCAAGTCTCGAAAACCTGATGTTCTCGAGTTCACTGATTTCAATAAACCTTGAGAGGCTCATTACAGGGGGAAAGCTCACCAGTTCTCCGTTATCGATGGTAAAGAATCCGTCGGATGAAATTGACCCGAGGTCAGGCTGAAACCTGCCGTCAAGGTCCATCTTCATTTCATACCTGCCTGTCAGGGTCCCTCTCAGGTTCTCTGCTAAAATAAAAGTCTGCCCGAAATTGTTGAACGACACGAATGCGTTGTTTATGTCGATACCGGAAAAGGTAAGCCTGGTGTCAATACCGAAGCCACCCTGTTTCTGTCCGGCAAGAACCGCAGATCCTTCCACCCTTCCTTTCATCGAAGCCAGTGAAAGATTGTCGACCCGCAGCACACCTGAGTTGTAACCCAGACGACCAGATGCATCGTAGGCTGAGAATGCTTTATGGTGAAACTCGCCCACTGAGAACCGGATATCTGCAGTATAACCCTGGGGCAGGGTGATTAACCCCTGACTATCCTTTCCTTCATTGGTTACCTTTCGTACAAGCCTTTCGGGAGTGAGGTTGGGCGAAGCAAGAAATCCCTTTATGTCAACCATATCAGCCTCACCGGCAACCCACCTTGTGAAGTTCCTGATTTCACCGGTGGCTTGAATCCTCTGGCCGTTTATGCCCATCTGGAGGCTGTCAATCCATAAGTTGCCCGACAGCATCAGGTTTCCTGTAATATCAGAGAGTGAGTATTCATTTATGCTCATCGAGACAGACGACAACCAAAGGTTCGCAACAGGATTCATGGCTGCAACGCTCCTGAGGGTCATCTTCCTCTCTTCCGGCAGTCTGCTGTTGATATAGAGTGAGGTTCTGACACTGCCGGCAGCATCAGATGGGAATGCACCACCTGACAGGGCAGCTACTTCTGACAGATCCAGAACCGGATTTACATCGGCTCTCAGCACCGGTCTTACAAAGTTGGTATATGACAGCGACCCTCTCACCGATGACTTGCCTGTCTTCACATCTATCATGTCAAGAACAACCTGAGATGAGGCAGCGCTGAGATTGTCACCATTTGTGTAGAAACCTGAAAGAGAACTCTCACGGAAGCGGATTCCGGTTCCGGGAATTTCGAAGCTTGCGCCGTGAGCCGAGAAAGCCACATCATATCTCAGTTTTGATGCGGTTGTGAGAATACCCTTAATATGACATATGGCCGATACCTTGCCGGCAGGCCTGTATTTAAGCCATGTACGCAGATTGTCAGGCAGAAAACCTGACAAAGACCTGATATCGGCGTTCTCAGAGCTTATAGAGATGTCTGTGCTTCCTGAACCGGGTATAAAATAGCCGTCAACGGTAAACGACATATCCTGAAGTTCAAGTGTGCCCTTGTTCAGCGCAATTGCCGAATCTGATTTATGCAGGTCGAGAGAGATCGAACCGTCAACAGGATTCCTTACGTTGATACCATTCATGGAAAGGTTGCTGAGGCGGAACGATCCTTCAGCCCTGAGCCTTATGTCAGTGCCTGCAATTGACCCGTTCAGCCGGGCTGTCTTTATCTGGGTCTCATTGTATACCTCCTTAAGGTCATTTGAGATCGTCAGGGTGATATCATTCAGCCTGATGTTTTTCAGGTTAACGGAAATTGCCTTCTCTCCTGCTTCTGTACCTTTCTCAAACGATGGGAGACTTGTTATTCCGTCGAATCCTGTAAGAATGTTGACGATACCACCGGAAACACCAACCCACTCGATGGTGTAGTTTTTTCTCAGCAGGTTCAATATCCTGAATTCAAGAGATACGATATCGGCTGAAAATATTGTGTCATTGCCGCTAACAGCTTCCGGGCCCCTTACAACAATTTCCTCAAGTACAAATGAAGCCCTGGGGAACCTCTTGAAAAGGGTCAGCTTTGAACCCGATACCGATGTATTGAACTCCGATCTGTTGTTTATTTCATTGATGAATATCTCTGCCACCCTGTCCTTGTAGATCATGGTAATTCCCAGAAGGGTCAGGAGGACAAGACCGGCAATTAATAATATTATACGTACCGGTTTTTGAATCATTTTCATCTTACAACAGAGAGCGTCAATCGTTCAACATTCTGTTATTGAAGTAGAAATGAAAGGTTGTCTCCGGCATCCATCTCTGCCGGGGTGTTTCCACGAAGGAAAATCCTTGCCTTCCTGGGTCCGATCAGTTTCATGGTATTATTCTCAACCAGCAGCATGGTACCTTCCCTGAGCCCAACTACATATAGTCCGGGATTCACCTCAATGAACTCCTCAATACGCTGTTCCCTGGTCTCGCCTGCATGCCCTGCCGGATTGGCATCAAGGTAGTGAGGATTAATCTGGAAGGGAACAAGTCCGAATGCCTTGAATGAGTCGGGTTCAGTTATTGCCATGTCGTTTGTGGTACGTATTGTCGGGCAGGCAAGGTTCGAACCGGCACTCCATCCTATGTATGGGATGCCTGCCAGTACTTTTTTTCTGATCGGCTCTATCAGGCCATTATCTTGTACCATCTTCAGCAATTGCCAGGTATTTCCCCCTCCGATTACAATGGCGGTTGCCTCCTCAACTGCCTTCACAGGATCAGGTAGCCTGTGTATTGACACAACGTCGTGACCCACCTCAGTGAAACGGCCCCTCACCTTCTCCTCATACAGATCGAATGAGAAAGTTACCGCCGCATAGGGAATGAAGAGCGCTTTCACCGGTTTCTCACCGAGAAACTCCCTGATGTTATGCTTGGGATAATCAAGGTATTCTTCTCCGGCATTTGTCGAATTGCTGATAAGTAGTAGTCTCATGATTATTAATTTAAGTGTTAATAATATGGTAGTTATCTCTTTGGAACACTCTTCTCACGGTTAAGGTTGGTCAGCAGATACCGGTTTGTGAGTATATTGAAGGTCAATACCTTATCTGCAATGACTTCCCCTGTGCCTGTAATTATCTTGATTGCCTCAAATGCCATCATCGCGCCGGTAACACCGGGGAGCATGCCGAACAGTCCGGTTTGCGAAGGATCAGGATTTCTCATCTTTTCGGTCTTCTTCGGATTATATTCGCTGTACGAGCAGCTTCCCCGGTAATTGAAGACCGACACCTGTCCCTCATTGCCGTATATTGCTCCGTGTATCATCGGTTTTCCGCTCTTTGAGCAGGCCTCATCGATCACATAACGGGTTTCGAAGTTGTCTGTTGCATCGACCACAATATCAAATGAGGAAATAATCTTCTCAGCATTGGCATCAGTCAGCCTTATGTTGAAAATCTCGGTACTTGTAAGATCACTTAGCCTGTTAAGTATGTCTCTGGCAATTATAGACTTAAGCTTTCCAAGGTCGTTGCCTCCATATAGAATCTGCCGGTGAATATTCGATTCGTTTACCATATCAAATTCCACGATTCCTATAACACCAACACCTGCAGCATTAAGGTATTGCAGTACCGGACAGCCGAGCCCGCCGGCACCGACAACCAGTACCCTTGCCCTCCTGATTGCCTCCTGCCCTTCCTCTCCGATGTCAGGCAGCATGATCTGTTTTGAAAACCTCCTTTTTTCCCTGTCTGTGAGCATCTCCGTCACTCCTCCTCAAGCGATTGCGGGTTGAGGCAAAGATAAATAAAAAGGCGTAACAGCTGTAATGCCGTTACGCCCTCTGATAGGTGTGCCGTATCTGTTGTCAGAAGATTGAGAACGATACCCCCACTTCAAAAGGATGCAATACCGGGCCTTTGCCTTCCCTGAACAACGGGGTCATGTAGTATGTTCCGTAAAGGTTGATATTCTTATAACCTGCCCTTGCTGTAAAACCGTAGCGCAGCATATTGAGACTGAAGTCGCTGTGGTCTTTCACCTTTTGCTTGCCTTCCCAGTAATAGACGGTTTTGGTGTTTGATCCAATCTTGACTCCACCTACGGGTCCTGCTGCGATACTTACATGGTTATATCCTGCAGGCAACTGTAATTCAAGAAGTAATGGTACTGAGAGAAACCGTGTGGCTAGTTTGGACTTCTCATATACAATTCCTTCGGCCGGGTAGAGTGGTCCTATTACCCCGTTTGTAGCCTTAACAACCGAATTGTTTCCTTCGAAGAAGTAGTTATTCATGTTGAAGCTGAGGCCTGATACCAACCCGATGCGCCTGGTGATTCCGATATTAACCTGGGCGAAGTTGATGTTGAAGTTCATTGATCTTCCCGAGTTTAGCGTCAGGTAGTAGTCATCATCAGGCAGAACCATTCCGTGGTCGGATGTGAGATAATTGTTGAGACCCACTTCGATGCCTGCCCAGTTACCCCTGAAATGCCTCGCCGGGTTCTTTTTTGAATCCTGTTTAAGGTTGAAGCTCCTTGATGTAACTACCTCATCACTCTCTTCGTCAAATCTCTTGATCGATACCCGCTGTCCTTCGAGCATCTCAAGAATTTCAATTCCACGGTTGCCGATGCGAAGCACCTTTGATTCGGGAGATCCTTCAATTGATACCAGGTCTTCACCAAGGGTGATTTTGGTATCTGTTACAACTTTTTCTGATCCTGGCCTGGTCGATGCTGCCATTCTTGTCGAATCATCCTGGGTAATGGCCGGATAGGCAAGTGAAAAAGCTACTGTAAGTAAAACAAATCTTTTCATGGTTTATTAAGTTTAAAATTCTTACTGGTTTTGATGATGGGACGAAGAGCCTGTGGAAAAAGTTACTGCTCAGATGCGTTTTTTTTTACCGGGGTCTGAAATTTTACCAGCCTTGAGCTGAAAATTACAGCTTCAGGCTCTCCCTTCTTCTCCTTTACGAACTCAATATCCATCTCCCAGCCAAGCAGCCTGTTGAGCCCGTTAACTCCGGCACTTGCTACCTCATAGGCCCTTACTGGTGACCGGTCGGGAATCTCCTCACCCAGAATTCTCTCCCTGAATGCGATTGCAAGGTAATCGCGCAATGAAAGTGGCCCTGAAAACATAGCTGGTTCAGAGGTATATATATCCGCAAGACCGGGTGTGGAGAGATTTCCGGCAATCCGGATAACTGCGGGCTGGCCTGCAACAGGCATTATTATTGATCTTTCGGGAACCTGTTCCGGTACGGCCTCTTCTTCTTCAGGCATAGCTGCCGCCACCTTTGAAGGTTTCTGAGCAGGCACTGATGCCAGCACTGGAAGAATCGCCATTGTTTCAGAGACTTCCGCTTCCCTTTCCCGATGGGTTTCAGGTTCGGTTACCGAGGCCGTTACATCAGATGAGGGGATTGTATCAGTATCACTTCCTGTGTAGTTGAGTGCTATGATCAGTATCGCCACTGAGGCCGCGGCTGCCATTACAACTGAAGCCACCCTGGTTATCCTTGCGAACGGAGTGGTCTTTCTGAGCCTCTCCTTGCCGGGGTAAGCTACCGCCTCGGCTGGCAGGCGCAACCTTTTATATATATTGTATGTTGCACTCCTCTTTTCATCAGCTTTAACAGCGGCTTCAAGCTCTTCCTGTTGCTCGGGGGTCAGGTCGCCTTCTGCAGAGGCAATGCATAGGTATTCAAACTGCTCTTCACTGAGGTCGGAATAACTTTTCAGCAGACGGCTCCTGAAGGGGAATTTGTCTTCTGATGTACCGGAAATGACGGGCATTCCCTCCAGTAATCCGTCAAAGAGATCCGGTTCCTCCCCGAGGAGGCTGAAAAGCTCCCTGGTCTCCTCGTTGTTGAGGTTGCCCGCCAGGTAGCGCTCCATCAGGTCTTCGATATGGTTTCTGCCCTTCTTCATAGTCCTTTACACAACGGCTTCAATGCTGCCAATATATCTCTTGAGCTCCATGCGGCCCCTGTAAATGTTTATCTTCACCATGGCCTCGCTGGTTCCGGTAATGTCAGCTATCTCGCGGTAGCTGTAGCCCTCATAGTCGCGGAGCATGATTGCTGATCTCTGCTGCTCGGGTAATCTCGTGAGGGCCTTACCGAGAACCTCCGAAAGGTCGGTATAGGAACCCTCGTAGTACAGATCTCTGTCATTATGTTCACTGGTAAGAACCATCTTCGCCTCCTTCCTCAGCATATCAATCATCTGGTTGTAGGCTGTGGTAAAAAGCCACGACCTGGCAACCTTGTAATCTATCTCTCCGACGTGCATCCAGAGTTTCTCAAAGCTGTCCTGCACCACATCAGATGCACGGTCACTGTCTCTGAGGTTTTTAAGGATAAACCTGTACACCCCGTCAGAGTACTCTTCAACAGCCTGATTGTATTCTTTAACTGTCATAATCGTGATTACAAAACTTAGACGAGCAAAGAGACGGAAAAGTTACAAAAATGATGCACACGCCCCGCGCCCCGTACCCCGTACCCCGTACCCCGTACCTCACACCTCATACCGCATACCTCAAATACGCAAACCGAGGCCTTTGGCCGGGCTCGCTACCGAATGGGAGCAATCGTAAATCTGATATACCTAGAGCATCTTATACACCCTCACCCAGTCGACCTCCATGTTAGAGACCGTTCCAAGCTGGGTGTCAGTTCCTCCTGCGAGTGAGATGTACATTGGTTCCTGGGGAACATTTCCTGTCTGCGTGAAAACAACCTCACCGTTAACCTTCCATACAAGCTTGTCGGGTGTCCACTCGAGTGTGTATATATAGAAGTTGCCGGCATACTTGCCAGGCAGTGATGTTTTGGCGGCTGATTTTTCAGAACGGAAAATATCGAACCACACCTTGCCCTTTCCGGTGCGGCAAATATCTATATGTGGAGCCATGGTGTCTCCGAGAAGCCAGAATGCATTCTTTGCGTTGGTGTTGTCAAGCTTTATCTTGGCAGAGAAGACACCGTATTTCTGCCTGAAGCTGTAGCCTGTATTGATCTGCCCTGAGGTGTAGGTGAATGCCCTTTTTGTAAATCCAGCAGTTGGAACCCACACCTTACCTTCAACCTTCTCAGGCTTGGTGGTGATGGTGAGAACCGAGCTGCGAATAGAGAAGTTGTTTGCAGGGGTATGAAGATGAAGGTCGCCGTCAAGAGAGTAGTTGTCCTTCAGCAGCTTCTCCCCCCAGTAGTACCTGTTGAGCCATTTCCTGTCATCGACTCCGGTGCCTTCAAACTCCTCACTGAAGGTTAATTCCTGCTTCCTGAGAACGTCAAACTTGTTCGAATCCTTTACCTTGAAATACCAGACGATGTCATCGCTCTTCTTAAGGGTTTCATACTCAGTCAGCCTGGCGAACATCTCAGTCTTCTCATATCTCTTCCTGTCTAGAAGGTAGTTTTTCCTCTCAATGAACTCCTTAGAAGCCATCATGGCTTTCAGGTCTTCATATTTTGTGAACATGGCTGAGCCGTCGACCTTCCTGAAGTTGGCATAATCCTTCGATTTCAGGAAGGCGTAATACCCTTTTATCTCCTGAGAGGCTTTCAGGTTCCTGTACTCAGTCAGTTTTGAGTACTCTTCACTGTCCTTGAAGGTTATGGGCTTCATGTTCTTTTTCTTCAGAAACTCCTGGCTTGTCACAAACGCTTCCAGTTCCCTGAATCTTTCAAGCTTCGGCGATCCCTGGTGCTTGTCAGGCTTTTTGGCTTCAGGTGATTTCTTTAATGTTTTGTATTCTAGAAACTTCCTGTATTCTTCTGAATCCTTGAAAGTAATAGGCTTCATCTTCTGTTTCTGCCTGAATGCGGGGGTGGCTATGAATTTCTCCAGCTCTTCGAAATTCCTGATCTTATCGGAACCGTCAAGCTCGCTGAATCTCTTAAGCTCATTGCTGTCGCGGGTTTTCAGGTAGAGCCTGATCTCCTTCGATTTTGCCAGTGAGTTGTACTCTTTCTCCTTTCCTTCCTCAGGTGAGCCCGCGTATTTCAAATCCTCAATCTGCTTTTTTTCCTGCCTGAAGCCGGCTGAGTTAACCAGTGAGTCAAGTTCGGTATAACGGGCCAGGACATCAGACTCCTTGAATGATTGAAGCTTTTCATACTCTTCAAGCAGAGCCTTTTCCTGTTGTTCGATTTTTGCGGTGGAAGGGATCATCCCCAGAGAAAACTTAAGACTTGCCATTCTCTTTTTGATTTAGATATAACCTGTTAAAGATAGAAAATCTTTAATTATCTGTTAACCGATACCGGCAAAAAGTTCTTTACCCCCGTTTTTGAAATCACGGCTCTTTGGTTACTTTTGTTCAGACGGTAAAGAGACTAACGTATTAAAGAGATGAAAATGATGCAGAAAACTTCACAGGCTTTGTTGATTGTTGTCTTGTCGGCAATCGTGGTATGTTCATGCGGAAGGCGTGAGGCAGAGGTATGGACAGGTGAACAGGATCATCTGATAATGTCAGTATTATGGTTTCAGAGGTCAGCTGAAATGAGGGCCCTCTTCCTGCAGGGATATAATGTAGCATCAGAGAGGCTGGTTGATGCAGCATCGAAAAAAGGCGCAAGGCCTCTCGCCGTTGTTGCCGATCTTGATGAAACCATTCTCAACAACAGTCGCTATGAGGTCTGGCAGATAAACACCGGAAAGGGTTTTTCAGATGCCAACTGGAAGTTGTGGACAGACAGAGCAGAGGCAACAGCCCTTCCTGGAGCACTCGAGTTCGCAAAACTGGCTGAGAGCCTGGGGGTCGAGATGTTCTATATTTCAAACCGCACCACGGAAGATGCATATGAGACCACCCTTGAAAACCTCAGGAGGCTGGGGTTCCCCTACGCAGACTCAGCGCACCTTCTGTTAAAGACCACCACTTCTGTGAAAACCGAGAGACGCAACAAGGTGCTTGAAACACATGATATTGTTCTTCTGCTCGGTGATAACCTGGCCGATGTCGATGATGCTTTCGAGGGCAGGAGCCGGAACCTTGGGTTCGATGATGTTGATTCACTTGCATCGCGGTTCGGGGCAAAATATATTGTATTTCCCAACCCTATGTATGGCAGCTTCGAGAGGGCTGCCCTCGTGCCTGATGAAAATATCAGCCGAAGGCAGCGATATGTGAAGAGTCTCGATGGCTTCTGATACTACCTTCTTGACCCGAGGAAGATCGTTATATAATACAACAGTGTGGCAAGCGAACCGAGGGCGGCAATGAAATAGGTATATGCTGCCCACCTGAGAGCATCTTCAGCCTTTTCATGGGTTCCATACCCCGTAATCCCTGCATTTGAGAGCCAGACGAGAGCCCTTTTACTGGCATTTACCTCAACGGGCAGTGTAATTATTGAGAAGAGTGTGGTAAGGGCAAACAGTCCGATCCCGAACAGCAGCAGTCCCGGAAATGTCTGCACGGTGAGAATACCGGCCAGCAGTATCCACTGTACCCATTTCGAGGAGAAGCTTACCGCCGGAACCAGTTTTGACCTCATGGTGAGCCAAGAATAGGCCTTCGCATGCTGAACGGCATGACCGCATTCGTGGGCTGCAACGGCAGCAGCAGCAACGCTGCTTCCGTAATATACATCACGACTGAGGTTTATGGTTCTGGTTGCCGGATTGTAATGGTCAGAAAGCTGACCCGCAACACTTCCCAGTTTTACTCCGGAGATTCCGTGGTCGCGAAGCATCTTCTCAGCCACATCCCTGCCGGTAAGACCGCCGGGCAAAGGAATCTTCGAATACTTTTTAAATCTCGATGAAAGCTGATGGCTGATAATCCAGCTGATTATCATGAAAGCGCCAAATATAATCCAGATAGTCATTTAATTTCCTCCTAATATTGTTTTGTGACCTACATCAAACGCCCTGCCATCACTTCCAATATTCACAGAGAGGCCATTTTGTCAGATTTACCCGAAAATCCGGGTGATAAAGTTGCCTTCCTGTCACTTCTCATCAGCCGATTGCCGGTTTTGCCCTATCTTTGCCAATCATGTCGCGAAGGGTAAACATATTGTCACTGTTGCTGATGGTACCGGTAAGGCTCTATCAACTGCTGATTTCACCGATGCTTGGTCCGGCCTGCAGGCACGTACCATCGTGTTCGTCGTACGCCATCGACGCCCTGAAAATGCATGGCCCGTTCAGGGGTTTATTGCTCGGTACCAACAGAATCCTGAGGTGCAGGCCCGGGGGAACACATGGCTTTGATCCTGTTCCGCGATTTGTGTTTCGCAGTTACAGACCTTGTCATTCTCTGTTTCAGCGACGGAAAAGCTGTAGCAGGCTGAAGGACTATTAGAAGTTCAGCTCGTCTTTCAGGAGCCTGTACCCTGATCTGCTTACCGGAAGCTTCTCTCCGCTCTTCAGAACGGTAATATAGGTCTCCTTGCCATAGGGCTCGAGCCTCGCAATGGCATCAATGCGGACAATATATGAACGATGAATGCGCACGAACCTGCCTTGCGGAAGGGTCTCCTCATAGAATCTCATACGTTGCTGCTTGAGGGCTTTGCCCCCTGTGTAGTAGAGCATCACGTAATCGTCCTGTGCCTCAATATAATTTATATCATCAACAGGTACTATATTGATATTGCTGCCTTTCTTCACCACCACACGTGAAAGGGCAGGAGCATCGGGTGGTCTCCTTTCGAGAGTGTCGGCAGCCCTTGTTATGTTTTCTCTCCCTGCTGCCAGCTTCTCGCGGGCCTTCGAAACGGCATCATTGAACCTCTCTGCTGACATAGGC